>NZ_BAAGTT010000053.1:0-1652 GCF_054781775.1 Spirosoma areae
CAAACGGTTAGCTCGGAAGACAATCTGTTTCTCGAAGTCAGTGGTGGTTCATGACACGGTGATTGGGTTATTTATCAATCAGTTTTTCTTCGGCATTCAACATTATTGAGCCATCACCAAGATAATGATTTAAGTGTTATAGCAATTGACTCAGGTAGTGATAAATCATTTGATTTTTTAGGAGCAGCTAAAGTCATGACTGCTTTAAAAGAGTTAATAATAGATTTATGGGATAAGGTAGTATTTTATCGTGAAAGAAAACTTTATGAGAGAATAGAGTTGATATCTAAGACATTACCATTAATAGACAATATTAACCAACTTGAAAAAGATGAAAAATTGAGCAAAGAACAAGCAGAGCTGTTTCGTAGAGGTGTATTAACTGGAGCAAAAGATTTCCTTTTATCGGGAGCCATCTTACCAGAATTTGAGTCTCATTCAACTTATAACCCTCGACAAATAATGGCTCCAGAAACTAAACTTTTAACTATGCCAACTACTATAAAAGATGAAACATCAAATTTGGTAACAGAAAATGAAGATATAGAAGAACAGAAACAAGAAGAGCATAGCGACCTAAGTTCAAATGAGAGGGAATTACTTAAAAGCCTGTTAGAAAGAGAGGCCAAAAGGAAAAGAAAATAAGTATAGTTGATTTGTATTACACAGTTAAGATAGGTTATATATCAACTTACCTATTTACCTCAAGTACACGGCAAATTAATATAAATAAGGTTTTAAGGGCATTGTCGGCTCTCCGGCGACAGGCAGCACGTCCCGAAGGAGAGCATCAGCCCAACTGACAAAGGGTATAAAGGTTGAGGGAACTCGCTCGTTTTGACTAATTCGTTCACCATCAGCCCTTTGTGGCGTTGGGTGCAGCCAACAGGCAGTGCTTCAACTTCCAGCTTTCGGGCGACAATTTGAACGCCCCGTGTAGGCAAGTTTGGGCTTCCATTTCCGGGTCTCGGCTGACAAGCCAACCGCTCCGGTTGGGCAGGTGGAGGTTTGTTAGGGCACATTTATGCGACATACCAAATTACCAGTAAGGAAAGCTTAAGTGTGTTAGGCGGGTTTCGACCGACAAATTGAACAACTGAATAAGTACATAAACTTTAATTATAGCAAAATGAGCGTTTTCAATTCAATATTCGACGAGCTAAACCTAAACTACCCAATTGTTGTAAAAGGAGAGCCGGTTTCAGGTAAGTTTCTCTTTTCTATTTCGTCTGGTATTTCAACCTTCGATGGGGACATTCTATTTGATATACTTCAGAAGTATGACGTAAAAATAGAGACATTTAACGCTCAAATCACAGAAAATGAAGTTGTTAGAATCACAATGTTGGTTTCTTAACACAGCTATTTTACCCAGAAATAGTAAACTATTCCGTTGTCCGCTCCGCGTGGGGTCGCTTCCCGTCGACAAGGAGCACGTCCCAAAGGAAGCTTTTCAACCCAACAGACAAAGGGTGTAAAGGTGGCAAGCGTTTCGCGTTCAGTGAAGTAACTCGCTCACCATCAGCCCTTTGGGGCGTTGGGTGAAGTGTTCATCATGTGTGGAGTGGGCGGGCTACTTGCGACAAGGCGAACGTTTCGACAGGCAGGTCAAAACGTGAGTTTTTCAGCTTCCCCCTGACAAAGCGCACTCC
>NZ_BAAGTT010000054.1:0-293253 GCF_054781775.1 Spirosoma areae
ACGGTGACAGCGGGTTTATGCCAGACGGCCACCAACACCTACTCGGCCACGGCCCTGGTCCAACTGACCAATCCGCCAGCGGGTGTGCTGACACTAAGCACGGGTGGCAAAAGCCTGACCTTCTCAACGAGTGCTCTTAGCCCCAGCAGCTTCACGGCCAGTTTTGAGGGGTTGGTTTCAGACGGTGCGTCGCATACGGTGGTAGCCAGTTTGCCCGGCTGTGACCCCGCCCATGTCTCTTACACCGCCCCAGTTTCCTGTTCACCAACGCTAATTTGTTCGGTTAGTGTAACGGCTATAGTTGTTCCCGGTACCTGTATCGGCGGTACGCCCCAGGCGAATGGTCAGATCGTGTTGAGCCAGTTCCAGCCGGGCTACACGTACCAGTATTCGCTGGGAGCGAGTTTCAATCCAGGGGCTTTGCTGTCGGGGGCGGCTCAGGCAATCCCGGCAGGCGGGGTGCTGGCAAGTACCTTAGCAAATCCAGCCGCTGCCCAGGCCTACACGGTGCGGGTATATAATCCTTCGGGTTGTTCCAGCGATATGACGGTAGTGTTGCAGCCAACGGCCTGCCCGTGTCCTCCGGTGGTGTGTGTTCCTCTTTTTATCAGCAGGACTAAGCGGGGGCCTCGCCTATAATGCGTTGCGCCAACCTGAAGTCTGTCTAAACGAAAAAGTCCACTCTACTGGGTGGACTTTTTCGTGGTCCTTACTAATCGGTTAGTAGCTAGCTGCTTACCCAATATGGGCTGACTTACCGAACCCGTTTCGGCGTAGATACAGAGTGAGTTTTATCAGCCTAAACCATTTCACTGGCTGTTTCAAAATCGCTTAACACGAACGGCACTAAATAATCAATAAGTACATTTGCCATAACGCAAAACAGGCTTTCGTATAGTGGTAGTACGGAGAGAACCTCGTCGGGTAAAATGGGCATGGTGATTTGAGTTTGGCGACCAAAAGTTACACACTAAACACCCGTTGGGTTTCTTAATAAAAGGCTAAAGTCAAGCTAAGGTGCGGGCTACATTCGTGTTGCCAGTATTGGTTCGGTGGTCTGGGCGACGGGATGTCGGCGAATTGGGTATCGGTGGGGTAGTGCGGTTGCTTCCGGAAACAATACCGGGAAACTATACGGTGGTACCGGCCACGATAATCTCGGGTGGTGGGCTGTATCTGTTCCCAAATCTCCCGGCGGGTACCAATGTGGCCGAGTTTGATAATACGACTTACCTCCAGGCTATTTCATCAGCACCAAACCCAACGAGTCGGGTGTACCAGCGAACGTGACCAGTGATGCCAACCCCATAATGGGCCACTCTGCGCCGATTACACTGGTGTTAACCAATCATATTCTGGAGATAGATGCTGGATTAGAGACTGGATGTCCACCAACTAACTATGTACCGATTGTAATTAAACGGACTCGGTAGGTTAATAATGGTAACGAATGTCTTTCCGGCTGGCGCTGCCCTTGTCAAGTGCCTTGTAGCTGCTAAGGTGGCATCGTTTTTGTACATCGATCAGGAAGGAAATGACATTCCTAAAACTAAACACAACAATAAACTAATAATACTTATTAGTAAACCTTAAAGACTCTTTCTTCACTACTACAACTAAAATGTTGCGGCTGGCATAGCCTTTGCCATTTGGTGAGCGGGTAAACCCCACTTACTAATCCTGGCACTATATGTACATTTCTACCAGCATACTACGGTCGAAAACGAATTACGAAGTTTTCATACGTCAGCTCGGTACAGCCAACGCTGCGTTCATACTGATTCTGACTTTATTCCTGTCGCAACGTGCTGAAGCACAGACCTGCAGTGTGTCTATGACGTTATCGCCAGGCTCGTGCGCTCCAGCCACGAATACGTATGTGCTATCCGGAACGCTGGCGGCTACCAACGTACCCACCAGTGGCACACTGGTTATTAGTTCGGGCGCTTTTTCGCCCCGTAGTCTGACCCTACCCGTCGGTAACGCTACGGGTACCTTTAGCTACAGCGGCCTCGTCAGCAATGGGCAGACCTACACCGTCACGGCCAGTTTTTCCAACTCAGCCTGCTCCCCTGTCAGTCAGATCTATACAGCTCCTGTTTCGTGTTCGGTAGCACCCGTGTGCTCCTTATCAGCTACAGCTACGGCGGGGGTATGCGCTACCGCCACCAACACGTACTCAGCAACGGTAGCCATCGGCCTGACCAATGCGCTGGCGGGTACGCTTACTGTCAGCATTCCGGGGTCGGCCCCCATTAGCCAGGCGATTGCGGCTAATACCGGTTCGTTTACGGCGGTCTTCGCTGGCTTGCCTTCCGATGGAGCCAGTCATATGGCAACAATCACCCTGCCCGGTTGCGGCACCACCACGGCTACCTATGCAGCTCCAGCCTCCTGTTCGGTCGCGCCCATGTGCAGCCTGAGTGCTATTGCAACAGCGGGCTTGTGCCAAACGGCCACCAACACGTTTACGAACACCGTAGTAGTGAGATTGACAAACCCAACGACCGGTGTGCTCACCGTGAGCGACGGCCCGGCCAGTCTGACCTTCGCCACGACTGCTGTGAGCAGCGCGACCTACACGGCTACGTTCAACAATATTGTGTCCAATGGCTCTCTACACACCGTAACGGCTAACCTGCCGGGCTGTTCGTCAACGACTACTACCTACACGGCTCCGGCGTCCTGTTCAACAGCACCGATTTGTTCGGTAGGTACGCCCGTAGTGACGGCAGGAGCCTGTGCCAGTGCCACGAATACCTACTCGGCTACGGCCCTGGTGACGATCCAGAACCCAGCCAGTGGCGGTACGCTGACCATCTCGAATGGCACGACCAGTCAGCCTTTCAGCACGACGGCGGGCAGTTCCAATACCTTCACGATGGTTTTCAATGGGCTGGTCTCCAGCGGACTACCCCGCACCATCACGGCCACCTTGCCGGGTTGCGGCTCAGCGACGGCCCAGTACACCGCCCCAGCCAGTTGCTCGGCAGTTCCTGTTTGTGTAATCAATAGTCCTGTGGTCACGGCGGGAGGTTGTGCTTCGGCCACCAACACCTACTCGACTACGGCAGTCGTTACACTGATCAATCCACCCGCCGGGGTGCTGACGGTTACTGACGGGCCGCGCAGCCTGACATCCACCATTATCAGTGGATTGGGCAGCTTTACTTTTACGGCTACGTTCAACGGACTGACTTCCGATGCCAGTACACACACCATCACCGCCAACCTGCCCGGTTGTAGTTCGCAGAGTGTTAATTACACCGCCCCGGCCTCCTGCTCGGTTGCACCGGCCTGTTCGGTCAGTGCTATAACAACCCGCAGCCTGTGTGCTACGGCGACAAATACCTTCTCCAACACGGTGTTGGTAACGTTAACAAATCCAACGGCGGGTACGCTGACCGTGACTGATGGACCAGCCAGCCTGACCTTCGCTGTGCCTACGCTGGTGGGCACGGCCACGGTCTCAGCCATTTTCAACGGGCTGCTCTCGAACGGGGCAACCCGCACGGTGATAGCCTCCCTGCCGGGCTGCTCAGCAACCCCCATCACCTACACGGCTCCGGCCAGTTGTTCAGGGGCTGCACCGGCCTGTTCGGTGGGTACACCGGTCATAACGGTGGGCAGTTGTGCCACTGCGACGAACACCTACTCGACCACGGCGGCCGTCACGCTGGCTAACACCACAGCGGGGGTACTGACCGTCAGCAATGGCGCAACCAGCCTGACCACTACGGTGGCCGGGGGGCTGAGCAGTTTCACCTATACAGCCACCTTCAACGGGTTGCCGTCGGACGGGGCCAGCCGCACCATCACGGCCAGTCTGCCCGGTTGCGGTTCGGCCACGGCCAGTTACACGGCTCCCATTTCCTGTACGCCCACCCTGGTCTGTCAGGTCCAAACCCCGACCGTCACCGTCGGTCCGTGTCTGACCGCTACCAACACGTATTCGACCACGGCGGTCGTGGTGCTACAGAACCCCGCCGGTGGCCAGATACTATCGATCTCCAACGGGATCACCAGCCAGGTCGTCGCCACCACAGCGGGCACCAGCAATACCTTCACGGCAACCTTCATCGGTGTACCTTCGGATGGCCTGACCCGCACTATCACCGCAACCCTGCCCGGTTGTGGCTCGGCCACGGCCCAGTATACCGCGCCGGCGAGTTGCGGCTCGACCACAACCTGTCCGCCGTTTACGCTCTCGCCCGCTTCGCTGCCGAACGGTACGGTGGGCATGCCCTATAACGTGACGCTGGTTGCCAGTGGCGGCACGGGGCCGTACAGCTACAGCGTTACGTTGGGCACACTGCCAGCCGGTCTGGCCTTATCGCCAGCGGGTATCATTTCGGGGACGCCGTCGGCTACCGGCTCGTTCGGGATTACGGTACGGGTGAGCGATAATGCCGGTTGTTTCCAAGAACTTGATCCGGGTATTCTCACAATTGGAACAAGCGTAAATTGCCCACCGGCCAGGTGTGTACCTTTAGTGATTCAGCGATTACGTTAAGAGTAACCCCGGCATTACGTGGTAAAATCATCAAGGCTGATTCCTACTATGTTCACCCGAAAAGCGCAGTCGGTTTATACACAAAAAAGTCCTCCACATAGAGGACTTTTTTGTGTATCATGAATAAGCCGGAACGGAGCCAACTTTTAAGCTTCTCATTTTGTTAGTTAACAGGGCAGATCGCCTTGCATCTGTTATCTTTGCGGCTTGTTTGCCTGTCACAATACACCTTATTATGTTATCTATCAGTAATTTACATGCCTCCATTGGCGCTAAAGAAATACTTAGAGGGCTTAATTTAGACGTTAACGCCGGTGAGATTCACGCGATTATGGGTCCCAATGGGGCTGGCAAGAGCACACTGGCATCCGTTCTGGCAGGTCGTGAGGACTATGCCGTAACGAGCGGCAGTATTTTATTCGAGGGGCAGGACTTAACCGAGATGGCTCCCGAAGTACGGGCGGCCGAAGGTATTTTTCTGGCGTTTCAGTACCCCATTGAAATTCCGGGCGTGAGCACGACGAATTTCCTGAAAACAGCTATGAATGAAATCCGCAAGTATCGCGGGCAGGACTCCCTCGACGCGGTGCAGTTTCTGAAGTTGATGAAAGAAAAAATGAAACTCGTCAACATCGACCAGTCCTTACTAAGCCGGTCGCTGAACGAAGGGTTTTCAGGAGGAGAGAAAAAACGGAACGAGATTTTTCAGATGGCGATGCTTGAACCCAGGCTGGCTATTCTTGACGAGACTGATTCGGGCTTAGACATTGATGCCCTGCGGATAGTGGCCGATGGAGTCAATAAACTTCGGTCGCCGGAGCGAGCTACCATCGTCGTAACGCACTATCAGCGACTGCTGGATTACATTGTACCCGATTACGTTCATGTACTCTACAATGGCCGCATCGTTAAATCAGGCCCAAAAGAATTGGCCCTCGAACTGGAAGAGAAAGGCTATGACTGGATTAGAGCTGAAGCGGTATAAATTAATGATGAATGATGAATGATAAATGATTTAGCAAGAGTCATTTATCATTCATCATTCAATCATTCATCATTAAAAACATGACTCCCTCCTACGCATCCTATAACGAGTTTAAAGAGCAGTTGCTGACGTCTTTTCGGGACAACGAAGAGCGGATGAATGGCGAACGGAAAGCACCCATTCATCAACTCCGGCGGGCGGCCCTGAAGCAATTCGAGCAGCTTGGTTTTCCAACCATCCGACACGAAGAGTGGAAATACACCAATGTAAACGGTTTACTTAAACAGGCTTTTGATCTGGATGATACAACCACGCTGACAATTGATGACCTGGCCCAGCTCGAAATTCCTAACCTCGACGGCAATCTGCTGTACTTCGTCAATGGCCGGTATCATCCCGAACTTTCGCGGATTGTCAGCCCGACGAATCAGGTGCAAATTACGAGTTTCGCCGAGACGTTAAAAAACGACCCTGACTTCATTGGGGCACATTTTGCCCGCTATGCCGACTATCAGGAGAATGCCTTCACGGCCCTGAATACAGCTTTAGCCAGCGATGGCGTGGTGGTGCGGGTGCCAGACAACACCACCGTTGAGCAACCGATTATTCTCCGCTTCATTACCGACTCGCGCACAAAAAATATAGCCTCGCAGCCGCGTAATCTCATTGTGATTGGCAAAAACGCAGAGTTGATGCTGGCCGAATCGTATCGCACACTGGGCGACGGTGCCAGTTTCGTTAACGTCGTGACGGAGATTGTTCTCGACCGCGACGCCCGGATGCAATACTATAAAGTTCAGAACGAAACTGATAAAGCTTATCACATTGGCACCACGCAGGTAAACCAGGCTGACAACACCCATTTTTATTCGGCAACGGTAACACTCGACGGCAATTTCGTGCGTAACAACCTGAACATCCGGCTCGATGGGCAACATGCCGAAGCCTTTATGTATGGGCTGTATATGCCTAACGGTCGGCAGCACGTAGACAACCATACCCTCGTTGACCACGCCATGCCCAACTCCTACAGCAACGAACTGTATAAAGGCATCTTAGACGACAACAGCACGGGCGTATTTAACGGGAAAATTTTCGTTCGGCCCGACGCCCAGAAAACCAACGCCTACCAGTCGTGCAAGAATGTGGTGTTGTCGCCGGGGGCATCCATGAACACCAAGCCCCAGTTGGAAATCTTCGCCGACGACGTGAAGTGTTCGCACGGCACCACCACCGGCCAACTCAACGACGAAGCGCTGTTTTACATGCGGTCGCGGGGGATTCCGAAAGACGAAGCCCGGACGCTGCTGCTCTACGCCTTCTCGCAGGACGTGCTGAGCCAAATCAAAATCCAGCCCATCCGCGAGTATCTGGAAAAGGTGGTAACAGAGAAGTTGGGTAAGTAATGAATAGAGGGGTAGAATGATTTTCTAACGTGCCAGGTTTAAGTGCCTGGCACGTTTTTTTTGCAATTAAAAACTATACCGAGCATACAGTAGAACCATCCGGTTGAGTAGCGGATAAGTTCCTTCTGAATATGTTGTTGGCGTGATTCCTAACTGCCGATTTACAGTTTGATTTAGAAGGTTAGTGCCTTCGAGCCGTAGTTGAAGTTTAGGGCTGAATTGGTAATTCACATTACCCTTTAAAAAAGAAAAAGTATTCTGCTGAATTTGGTTTATCTCGCCAGTTAAATCCAATTGATATTTTTTCTGACGATAGAATAAGCGGATGTATGCATTGAGCATGGTAAATGATTGTTGAAGCGATTGTTCGCTTTGAAAAGCTGTTAGTACGGTTCGCTGATAGGTTGCCCCTGTTTCTACATTGAATGGTGATTCAAAAACAGAAATGTATTTAGCTGTTGCCATAGGGATATAGCCAATAGTTGTTCTTAATTGACCATTCACAACTTGTTGAAATTTATTACGCATCAATTTTGCATCTAATCGAATATTTCCAGAAAGCGGATAAACAAGTTTCTCCAGCAAGAGGTTGGCTCCACATGTATTTATGTGTGGCGTATTAATAAGGCTAAGCACTGAATAGTCTGACAATAACCTATAGTTTGATAGACTCCAAAGATCATTCGACCGAAGTGCAAATAGGGTTGCAAAGAATGTCATTTTCCGCAGGGCTACATCGGTGTACGTATAGCTTACTGAAAGTTGGTCCCGATTATCGAACAATAAACTCTGATAACCCTCTTGAGCCGACCGGAAATCCGTAATGATAATCTTATTAATAAGCAGGGAGTTTGCTACAGGATTAACCTGGCGGTCGTAGGCAAGTGCCACCCGGCTTAGGGAACCAAGTCGGCACATAGTTGTTAGATTAGCCTGTACAAGAGCGCGGTTATAACCTCGTGTATCTATAGAAGCATTGACTAAGTCGATCTGTAAATGGCCCGATATCTCGAGAACACGCCCCGTTAGTTTAGCCGCAGTGCGGCTAAATAGTGATTGACGCGATAGGTTTAGGGTGTCACTATTTACTAAAACGGGATTGATTTTCTGCCGGAAGTTTACACCAAAAACACTACATGAATAACCTATCCGTTGCTCAAACTTTCGCTTTTTTATGCCATATAACCATTTAAACTGACCGGAATAGTATTGGTGCCGCTGATTAATTTCCTGATTGAGTACAGTATTGCCAGCAGGCAGGAAAGGAAAGATTTCCATCGCCAACAACGAATTTAACCGACTGTACATTCGTTCTGCCAGCCGGGTGTCAGTGGCCTGCATCATGACAACAACAGCATTAGTGGCGCTCAATTTGTGCGTTAGTTCAAAGGAATGCTGGTTATCCTCAGTTGTGTTGATAAACTGTTGTGGAAAGAGCGATGCTACCCCAGATGCAGTAAAGTATGTTGTTTGGTCTAACTTAATCGTTTTTGTACCAAAGGCCCCTTTATAAATTAGGGTTGTATTTTTCGACCAGTCATAAGCTGCCTGTAAACGCAAGTGCGCCAATGTAGGATGTTGATGCAAGGTGTCGGACTGTTGGTAGGAAAAAGGAGTATCGTTGATTAGCTGGACCGATTGCAACCGGGCATCCCAGACCCGATCCTGAAACAGGGTTAGGTTAGCCGTAAACTTCAGTTTTTGTAGTGGAGTCAAAGCGACATTAAATGTTCCTACCCGTTCGTTATTGAAATTCTCCAGGGGTGAGTTGAGATTACGTGCGAATGGTTGGGCTGTTTGTGTAAATGGCTTTATAACTAATTGTTCGCTGGTTGAGCGATCATCCGCCAGTACGTTGGTGCTTATGTCATTAATCTCTAACCGCTTCGTACCAACGTTATTAGCCGATAAAACCGAAAATCCTTTCAACTTCTTCTGATACGAAAACAAATTCCCCACAGCATCATATCGTTGTGGACCACCTCCTGCGTCCAGCATACCAAAGAGTAATGTTTGTCGATTGTTTTTGACTGTGAGGTTTAGTACGGTTTGGTTCGATTGCTCAATTTTTCGCAACAGTTTGTTCTCCGAAAAGTGCTCTATGGCCTGTACTTCGTTTAGTAAAGTCGGATTAATACTACGCGTGGCGAGTTGATGGGTGTTACCAACGAGGTCATCCCCATCTAAGAATATTTTCTCAACGCGCTGATTTTTGAAATAGATATCACCATTGTCTTCTACCCGAATATTGGGCATCTTTTTCAATACCTCTTCGAGGGTCCGCTCTGACCCATTCATAAACGAGTTGACTCTATAGCGCGTTGAATCTCCCTGTTCCCGAATGGGCACTCGCGCGGTTACCTGAACCTCATTAAGAATTAGTTGCCCTAATTTAAGCTGAATGAGAATTGGCCTGACTAAATCCTGGCTGGTCGGCAACGCCTGTGTTGATTCACGGTAACTGATGTGAGAGACTTTTAATAAATAGCTTTGTACTGGTTCAGGTGTGAAGTTAAGACTAAAAGCACCTTTTGAATTAGTACGGGCAAAGGCGACCACGAGGCTATCGGAACCATTAAGTACTGTAATGTACGCCGATTCGATAGGTTGCTGCGTTGATTCATTATGAACATAACCGGTAATAGGAAGGGGTTGCGCGTTAATGCACAACCCCGACAATAATAGAAGACTAAACCAAACCAAAAAATAACGCACCATATTATCGACCTTCTAAACACTCTGGACTTTGGGTTAAGATTTCTGGGTTTCTCGGATCAGCGGCTGTCCCGCTTATAAACTTTCTTTGTTTATCTTCCTCCATTAACTCAATTTTCTTATACTCAGTAAATGAGAAAGTAGGGTCTCCCGTATTTGGAGGAGCAATGAGGTATGTTTTTTTAGCGGTTGGATATTCGGCTGTAAGCAGTTTGTAGGCAATATTAGCGCGTTCGTTTACAATTTCAACAATTAGTCCCGGCAGGCCACTCAATTTTCCAGGCCCAATACTTAGGGGAATGGCCGTTGTAAACCAGGCAGTATATTTTGCACACCTAAACGTTGTTGTAGCCTTTTGGCACAGATACGGGCCAATCCGTTTCTTTTGGGCTTCGAGTTTCCAATGTAATTGTGGAATTGAATCGTTAACAATGCACTTTTTATTATTCGAGAAGGCTGTTCGTAGAGTCATTAGGCCTTTCGTATAATCCTTATATAACGTAAAATCCTTGCCATCGCCAGAATCATCCCATTCCACTGTAATCCTATCCCCCGAACTCGTAGTAGTCGTAGAATCTGTTGGAGGCACTAAATCTTTGGCATACATTACATACACACTTTCGGATCCATTATAAAATAAATCCTCAACTCGTGAGTCAATAATTTGCGAAAAAAGCGATGTAGTTTTCTGGTAGCTAAAGCGGCTTTGTGAGATATTCTTTTGAGCAGATGCACTAAGAGTACTAACAACAAAGGTTAGCATCAGGAAAAAAAATTTCATAGTTTTTATATTTTTATGAATTAATAAATTCCTCCCAGACCTATCAGCCTGAGAGGAACAACCTGCCATTAGTCTTTCGGACACGGAATTTCAGTAACTTTTGCTTTCTGCGTAATGACGTTATAGTTGATTCTATAACATTTATCGGCAAATTTAGCTGTGGCACCGGCGCTTAATGCAACAGCAAGTGAAAGTGTCATTAGTGTTTTCATTTTGAATTAAGTTTTGTTTTGAGAAATCAATTAGTCCTATTAGTTGGGACATGGTATCTGCCAGCATTCCATTTCACCTTTTCCCTTTTCACGGCACCGGATGCATCTTTCTATCATCTTTTGCTTGATTTTTGAAGCCGATACCATTGCTGTTTGAGGGCGGGTTTTCACCACAGTGCGTCCTGTAGCATGGTTACTACCGACGGATGTTCCTGACTTTGCCATCGTCAGCGTTGTAACAAATAGCAGTAGAAGCAGAAAAGAAAGCTTAGTAAGTATTTTCATAGTAAGCCTAATTAGAGTTTACGTGAAACATATACTCAAAAGCCGCTTCTACTTTAGTCGACATGGGTTTCAGCAGCTTTCTTAACAACAAAGATATTGCCCTCTACTAGCCCAAAATAGGGAGCAAACTCCTCAAAAATTGAGGAGTTTGCTCCCTATTTTTTTTTAAGAAAGTGGTTTAAATAATACGACTTTTTGAGCTTTCCAACTATCGTCTGCACGCCTATGTAACTAAATCGCCGGAAGGGCATTTATCAGTTAGTAGCTCATGCCATTGGCGCAGCTCATCCTGATGTTTTCGGACAAAACGGGCCAGTTTGCGGGCACCCTGCAAATCAAGTTTGCTGCCAATGCGGTTGCGGTAGTTCACAACGCTTTTGGTAGTCAGGTTGAGTCGGTCGGCAATTTCAGCATTGGTCAGATCATCGTTGATGTGAATCAGCACTTCCCATTCGCGGGGAGTGAGTTCAAAAATGCCCCGGTTTGGTATGATCGCTTCGGGCGCTCCTTCGGTACGGTTCTGCAGGTGGCGTGGTGGCTTCATGTCGGTGAGTGGCTTTTGCACGAACAAAAAATAGCAATACGGCATGTAACCTTATCAAATCATGCGAGACAATGATAGTATAATTTTTCCCCTGAAAAGATGACCTTCCGACGCAATCTGACTGAAATCACCATTTTACCGGATGAAATCACCCAAAAACTCAACAAACATGATAATTTTTCAATATCTCGCTTTAAACGCAATTAAGAGCCTGTTTCACTCCTTCTTTAGACAAAACATATCTACCTATTCAATGGGCAATCAACCAGCAAATGCCTATAAACAGATTATGGCACGGCATAGGCAACTTCAACTCCCCCATTTCTCTACTACGATTAACTCCATCTAATTAAGCCGTGAATTTCCGGCTATTCGTCCTCGAACCCGAACCTAATTCAACCTGCTTTGCGTTTTCCTTATAGACTTAACGGACTTTTTGACGCTTCATTTCTGCTCCTCATGCAATCAGCCATAGATACAGCCCTCGATATACAACAAATCCGTCGGGACTTTCCGATACTCGATCAGCAGGTGAATGGTCGGCCCTTAGTGTATTTTGACAATGCGGCTACTAACCAGAAACCGCTGCCGGTCATCAATGCCCTGACCCGGTATTATGAGGGCTATAATGCGAATATTCACCGGGGCATTCACCATTTGGCCGAGCAGGCAACGGCGGCTTTTGAAGCGTCGCGCCGGGCTATTCAGACGTTTCTGAATGCCAAACACTGGCAGGAAATCATCTTTACCTATGGCACCACCGATGGCATCAATCTGGTCGCGCAAAGCTACGGTCGTCGGTTTCTGACCGAGGGCGACGAGATTATTATCTCAACCATGGAGCACCACTCCAACATTGTCCCCTGGCAAATGCTATGCGAAGAACGGGGTTGCGTGCTCAAGGTGATTCCGGTTGACGATAACGGCGAACTGATTCTGGACGAATATGAAAAGTTACTGTCGGAGCGCACGAAACTGGTCTCTGTCGTTCACGTCTCCAACTCGCTCGGTACCATCAATCCCGTTAAAATCATCATCGACAAAGCGCACGAAGTGGGGGCCGTTGTCCTGATTGATGGTGCCCAGGCCAGTTCGCATATCGACCTCGACGTGCAGGCGCTCGACGCTGATTTCTACGTATTCTCGGCCCATAAACTCTATGGCCCAACGGGCATGGGCGTTCTATATGGCAAAAAAGACCTTCTGGACGCCATGCCACCGTATCGGGGCGGGGGTGAGATGATTAAAGAAGTCACTTTTGCTAAGACGACTTACAACGATCTGCCGTATAAATTCGAGGCTGGCACACCCAACATCGCCGATGTCGTGGCCGTTAAAACCGCCCTTGAGTACATGGCCGGTTTGGGAAAAGAAAACATTGCCGCCCACGAAAATGACCTGCTTCTCTACGCAACCGAGCAACTCAGGGAGTTGGATGGTCTGCGAATTATCGGGCAGGCAAAACACAAAATTGGGGTTATCTCGTTTGTGCTGGCCGGTATTCACCACCAGGATACGGGTGTCATTCTGGATCAGCAGGGCATTGCCGTTCGGACGGGTCATCACTGCACAATGCCGCTGATGCAACGCTTCGGCATTGCCGGAACTACGCGGGCCTCGTTTGCGGTTTATAACACCAGAGATGAAGTTGACCGGCTCGTTACAGGCCTGCGCCGGGTGCAGAAAATGATGTTATGATGGGCTAAATCCTTGTAGTTTATGGAAATTGAAACACTTTTAGATAAACATCAGGTAATCGAAAGTTTTGGAAATTTACCCGACCAGGTATTTTGGCAGAAGACTGGTCAGATGAATTGGACAAAAAAGTTGACCTGCTGATGGTATTTCCAGAAATGGGGCGCATGGTTCCCGATCTTGATATTAGCTTCATTCGTGAAGTATTCGTCCGAAAGTATCGGTTAGTCTACCAATATCAAGATGAAACACTCCGAATTTTAGCCATTCGCCCAATGAGCCAACCACTTGGTAAACTTTAATCAATGACTATTAACGAAAAACAGGACGAGATTATCGACGAATTCGACTTGTTCGATGACCAGCTCGACAAGACGCAGTACATTATTGATTTAGGCAAAAAGTTGCCCCCCATGCCCGAAACCCAAAAAACCAACGAAAACCGGATTATGGGCTGTCAGTCAAAAGTATGGGTCGATGCCGAACTGAAAGACGATAAATTGTATTTTTACGGTGATAGCGAACCAACGGCTCAGATTTCCAAAGGGTTAGTGGGCCTATTGATTCGGGTGCTGTCGGGCGAAAAACCCGAAGCTGTGGCCAATGCCGACCTGTATTTTATTCCCCGCGTGGGCATGGGCAACCTCATTACATCGTTGCGGGCCGGTGGGCTGGCATCGATGATCGAACGCATGAAGGCATATGGCCGGGCGTATTCAAACCAAACCGCGTAGCCTCATTGTTATGAACGAAACAGAACTGAAAGAACAAGTCGTGCTGGCCCTTAAAGGCGTATATGACCCCGAAATTCCGGTGGACGTGTATGAACTGGGCCTCATCTACGACATCAAGATATTTCCGGTCAACAATGTCTATATTCTGATGACGCTGACCTCGCCATCCTGCCCCTCAGCGGGGGCGATTCCAGCCGAAATCGAAGAGAAAGTGCGGGCCGTCGAAGGCGTGAACGACGTAAGTGTTGAGTTGACCTTCGACCCGCCTTACTCCACCGAACTGATGTCGGAAGTAGCCAAACTTGAACTTGGATTTATGTGATATACGATGTACGAATTATGATGTACGATAGAATTCGTAGCGTGATTCAAGCGTCGTAAGTCTCTTTTCCCAAATCGTAATTCAAAAATCGTAAATCAATTATGTATCCTCCTCATTTGCTTGTCCCGATGCGGGAAGACCTGACCAGCGTTGGGTTCGATGAACTAACCACCGCTGATGACGTGGTGAACACCATGGAGAACGCCGAAGGCACCATGCTCGTCGTTGTGAATTCGGTATGTGGCTGCGCGGCTGGTGCGGCTCGTCCGGGCGTTAAGGCGGCTCTGGCAGCCAGTTCCGTAAAGCCCGACAAAATGGTGACCGTTTTTGCCGGTGGCGATTTAGAAGCCACTGCCAAAATGCGGGAATATCTGTTGCCCTATCCGCCCTCGTCGCCGGCCATCGGTATTTTCAAAGACGGTGACCTGGTGCATTTCATTGAGCGGCACCACATTGAAGGTCGATCGGCGCAGATGATTGCCCAGCACCTCGAAATGGCGCTGGAAGAATTCTGTACGCCAGCGAACGCGTAAGTAACTGGTCAAAGAGCAACGGGCCGTATGCCATATCTTGGAGATATGGCATACGGCCCGTTGCTCTTTGACCAGTTACGTTACTGCAAATACTTTCGCGAGCAGGCGCGACAGAGGTAACAGACAAAACACCAGCAGGGCCAGCGGAAACGACGCAAAGGCCGCTACCCAGGCTGCGTTCATAACAATAAGCGACAAAACGCCCGCGCGTACCGCCAGGCCAATATTCCGGCCTATTGGTTCGTTCACTGCCCGCCAGAGTGGCGGAAAAATATAGTAGCCAAATAAGAGTAAAAACGGCAGAGCAGTTCCCAATTGTTGCTGTCGTTGGGCCAGCGCTGCCACACAGCCAATGACCAGTGCATAGAGCAAGCCCGCCACCCGAAGTGTAGTTGCGCTGCCCCCGTGAACTTCACCCCGGCTAATCATGGTGATCGCGGCAATGTAGACAATTGGCACCACGCCAACCCAGGCCCAGGGCATAACCTGATTGGGTATAATGCTGATGCCCAGAAGCAAATTCAGCCCGCGGCATAAGCCCATATTCACCGGCCCCAGCCAGGGGTGATGCTTTCCGAAGCGGTCGTAAACAAGCGCGGCAACAGCAATCGCAATCGCCAGAAAGCCAGCCGTTTGATTCACCAGGAAGGAGGCTATACTGCCAATTAATAATAAAAAACTGCCCAACAGTATAGCTGCGGTTTTGCTGACAGTTCCACTTGGGATAGCCCGTTCGGGTCGCTCAGTGGCATCCAGTTCCGCATCAAACACATCGTTGAATACGACTCCCCCGCCATACAGCCCCACGGTTGCCAGCACAAGCCAGCCTATTGGGCCCGGAGCCGGGGAAAAGCCCTGAAAATAACCCGCGATTGCCATACCCGCCAGCACATCGGCAACAGCCGTAACCAGATTAGCCGGACGGGTAAGGGAGAGGAGTGCCTTGTATTTGTTCAATGATGAATGATGAATGATGAATGATAGGCGACTTTTTAATTTATCATTCATCATTCTATTTAATAATCGTTGATTCTTTGTCTATTCTCGGAGCCTGACCACCGCGCAGCACCGAACTGCCGTTGTAGCGCTGGCTTTGGTCGATGTCCAGTGGTTGCGTAAAGTCGTCGAGGCTAAGCTGGCCGCTTTGGGCAAAGGCCCTAATGGCGTTGGTAAACGTCACGAGCCGGATGGCTTCGTCCGAAATGCCGCGTTGTTTCATCAGCGCAGCCGTTTTCGGTACGGCCAGCGGATCGCTGATGCCCCAGTCGGCAGCCGAATTAATCATGATTCGTTCGGGTCCGTACTGCTTCACCACGTCAACCATGCGCTCGTTGCCCATCTTCGTAAACGGGTAAATGGTAAATCCTGCCCAGAAGCCCCGGTCGAGCACTTCGCGAACCGTTTCCTCATTATTATGGTCGACAATCACCATGCCTGGCTCCAGACCATGTTCGAGTGCAATGTCCATACTGCGGGTGGTGCCGTGTTTTTTGTCGCGGTGGGGCGTGTGAATCTGCACCGGTAAACTGGCTTCTTTGGCCAGGTCCAACTGCGCCCGGTAGTATTTTTCTTCGGCGGCCGTCTGATCATCGAAACCAATTTCGCCCACGCCAACCACGCCTTCTTTGTAGATGAACAGGGGCAAGATTTCCATAACCTGTTCGGCCAATTCTTCCTGATTGGCCTCTTTGGAGTTCAGCCCGATGGTGCAGTAATGCCGAATGCCGAACTGCGACGCCCGAAACCGCTCCCAACCTACCAAACTGGCAAAATAATCCCGAAACGAGTCGACGCCCGTGCGGGGCTGACCGAGCCAGAAAGCCGGTTCAATCAGGGCGACTACACCCGCATCGGCCATAGCCTGATAATCGTCGGTGGTTCGGGAGGTCATGTGAACGTGCATATCGAAAAATGACATACCCCGAATAGAATCCATAAAGTCCATACGTTATTCCTGATTAAGCGGACGTGAGGTGTGTCCTCAATTGGCGGGCAAAGTTCTCAAAAAATCTTCCTTTTCCCGCGCCTAATTTTTAGCCAGATTTTACGTCGTTCGCTAAACTTCGGATTAGTCCATTCGTTTTATAGATAAACAACAAATACAACCATCCGTATGTCTCAACAACGTAAATCAGCAAAAGGGAGTCAGTGGGTTCTCTTACTGCTAACGATAGGCGCCAGTTTAACCGCCTGCCGGGAAAACGCCGTTAACGACCTGTCGCCACAGGATGCACAGGTGTATATCACTAACTTCGACCGCTCTGTCAATTTCAATCAGTACAAAACTTTTAGTCTGCCCGACTCGGTCGTCATCGAATCGAATGATGGTTACCGACCGTCGTTGGGTGCGCTGGAACGCCGATTTACGACAAATGTGGCCACAGCGCTGACGAATCGGGGATTTCAGCGGGTTGCTCAGGGACAAACCGCCGATCTGGGCGTTGCCGTGATTCGGGTTACCAACCAATACACTGGCGTAGGCACCAATCCCTATTCGTATTACGGCAATTACTGGGGCGGGGGCGTTGGAGGACTGGGCGGCTATTCACCTTATTATCAGAGCTATTACACCTACCAGGTAACGGATGAGTATTGGGAAATTCAGGTAGTCGATTTACAAAACCGTCCGGCTACAACCGGCATCGGGCAATCGCAACTAAAAGTCATTTACGACGCCACCATCCGGGGTTCGGATGTGACGACAACGGAGAATGTCGATACCGCTATCACGGCTATTTTCAATCAATCGCCTTATTTAAAGGCAGTTCACTAAGAGACTATGAAACGCACAGGCATCCTGTTCGCGCTGCTGGCACTACCACTTAGTGCACTGGCACAGCATCAAAATGATTCCAGAAATGAGTCATCCATTTATGATCGATACGTCACCTTCAACATTTCGGCCCGCTACGGCGTGTCGCTTCCAATGGGCGGACAGAAAGGTTATATCGACAAGATTTCGCCGACTAATGTCGGTTTAGAAGGTGAATGGCTGTTTCCACAACGGTTTTCGCTGGGTATGAAGACGGGTTACCAATATACCCAGCAACGGCTTGGCCGACAGGTTTACACCTACTCGTCTTCAGCGGCTGACCAGTCTATTTCGGCGGTGCAAACGCGCACGCTTTCCATTATTCCGGTAATGGCTTCCGTTTCATACTATTTTGCGACTAACGCTGCCGCCATCAGGCCCTATGTGCAACTTGCCGGGGGCGGGGCTTACATCGACTACACAAATTTTTTCGGCACCCTGGGCGATCAGCAAAGTGGGTTTAAAGGAGCCATTGCACCCGCCGTTGGCCTGAAGGTTTACGGCGGGCGCGAACGCGGGTTAGGAGCCGAAGTTCAGGCCCAGTATCAAAACATATTTTTCGCCTACGACCTATTGAAAAACTCGGCCCCCTCGCTGATGCTGTCGGTGGGTATTTCGTACCGGTGGTATTAGGCCTTGCACTACATTAGCCGCTCGATGTGTTGGGGCAAACTCCGACCGGCAGCCCGGCGTTCGGCTGCGTAATCGGCCAGCGTTTGGGCAAGCTGGCCGTTTTTTCGTTCGTCCAGCCTACTGATCTGCGTAACGTCTTTATCCGTAAAAAATGCTTTCAGTACCATCTGATTCCAGGCCGCTTCGTCGAACTGATCAGCCGGGTAAGGATTATGCAGCATAATGGCCGACTGCACATCGGCAATGTTATTCCGGATGCCTTCGGTGGCCTGAAACCGCCAGGCTTCGGGGTAGGCAAGTACGGGTAGAGCCGAGTAAAGCGCAACTAATTCATTCAGTTCAGCGGCCTTGAAAAGTTGTGCAATCGTTCTGACATACATGGCTTCATCATCAGCAGGGAGTTGAAGCAGCCACCATACCCGCGCGAGTCGGTCAAGTGTCCAGTCGACGACGGTGAAGCCGGGGCGCACCCGTTCCAGGGCAAAGGCGACATCTGCCGGAACGTCAACGGCTTGTTTACCAACAAAGCGGGGCAGGGCCGTGAAAACACGATAAAATACCGGCGTTTGCGGGTTGCTCTGAAATGAATCGGCCTGCTGGCGCAGGTACGCTACGACCTTTTCAGAATTGGGTTGCTGTTCAATCAGATAGAACAGCGTCTGGCTCATTTGGAGGATATTCATGCGTAACGCGGACGGAAGTCCGCTCTTAACAACCTGCGGACCTGCGTCCGCGTTACTTTTTCGCCTTTGGATGGGCCTGGTCGTATGTTTTCTTTAGTTGCTCTAAGCTGGTATGGGTATAAATCTGCGTAGCGGCCAAACTACTATGGCCGAGCAAATCTTTTATCGCGTTCAGGTCGGCGCCCCGGTTGAGCAGGTGGGTAGCAAATGAGTGGCGAAGTACGTGGGGGCTTTTGGTTGAGAGGGTTGTCACTAACGTAAGATTCCGTTTCACAATGCGCTGAATCAGAACCGGATAGGATTGAATTCCCTTATCACTCACGATTAAGTAGACCGCATCGGCCTGCCCGGCGAACGCTTCCTCTTTCAGGCGGCTATACTGTTGGACAAGCTCAAACAAAGGTTGCGTGAGCGGCACAATGCGGTGTTTATTCCGCTTGCCCAGTACGGTAATTGTTTTGTCGTACAGGTTCAGGTCGACAGTTTTCAGCCCGATCAACTCGCTCAGCCGAATGCCGGTTCCGTAGAGTAATTCCAGCACGAGTTTGTCGCGGATGCCCTCAAATGTAGCGGGAAACTCAACGTCATTGAGCAGCATCTCCATGGGCTTCTCTTCGACATACTGCGGCAGTTTTTTGCTGGCTTTCAGGGCCTGAATTTTTAGCATCGGGTCGAGGGTAAGTACGTTCCGGCGCAACAGAAACCCGTAGAAACTCCGCAGGGTAGCAATCTTGCGATTCACCGACGATTTATCCATTCCACTCTCCACCAAACTAACAATCCACGACCGGATGTGCCGAAAGTCGGCCCGTTCGGGCTGCCCGGCATTGCATTCCGTTACCAGAAATTTGCTGAACTGCTCCAGGTCGCTGGCATACGCCGTGAGGGTGTGGTGGCTCAGGCGTTTTTCGTAGCGGATGTGGGCGAGGAAGTCGGAACAAACAGTTTGCCCTGCCGGATTCATCTGATTTTATTGATTACTGAGATTATATACGGTACCAAATCTAATCATGTCAATTATATTAATCACAAAAATTCCGCCGGGCTGCCGGAGCGGTCAAAAAAAAGCAGCAAACATCCCTGCTTGCTGCTCCTGTGTCTTGATTGGCGGTTTGGCATCGCTGACTGCGCATTCAACGATTCAGGGCCAACTGCACACCACCGGCGTTTCTACTGCTCGGTGTGGTTACCGTACATTCTCTCTTTGTAGGCAGCCTTGATAATTTCTGTGCGACGCTTTACCGACGGTTTTTGGAAAGCCGTCCGCGACCGCAACTGCCGCAACACGCCCGTTTTCTCGAACTTCTTTTTGAAGCGTTTGAGGGCCTTGTCAATCGACTCGTTGTCTTTTACGTTAATGATAAGCATGTCTTAAAATATGGTGATTTAGCTAAAACCGGACGGCAAAGGTAATAGATTTGCGACTATGAAGCAAGCCATAATTGACTTAGGTACCAATACATTTCACCTGTTTATTGCCGAAAAAGTCGGTTCAGCGTATGCAACCCTGTTTCGTGAAAGCCGACCTGCCAAAATCGGGCAGGCCGGTATTAATCAGGGCTTTATTACCGATGACGGCATTGGCCGGGCATTGGGCGTGCTCACTTACTTCCGGCAGGTGCTGGACCAGCATACCATTGCCCCGGAGCAGGTTATGGCCATTGGCACCAGCGCCATTCGGGTAGCAAAAAATCAGCAGGAATTTATCGATCAGGTTCAACACACAACGGGCATTCAGGTTCGGGTAATTTCGGGCGAGCAGGAGGCCGACTACATTTACCAGGGCGTTCGGGCGGCTGGCGCCTTAGATGATCAGACGGCGCTGGTCATGGATATTGGCGGGGGAAGCGTAGAGTTTATTCTGGGCAATCAGTCGCGGATTTTCTGGAAACAGAGTTTTGAGATTGGCGGACAGCGGCTCCGCGAACGCTTCATGAATTCTGATCCCATCAACCCCGGAAGCATCCATCGACTGCATGATTATTTTCAGCAGCAACTACTGCCGCTGGCGAACGCCGTTCACCAATACCAACCGGTGGTGCTGGCGGGGTCATCCGGCTCGTTCGATACGCTGGTGGATATGTGGTTCATGCACGAGCGTGGTCATCTGCCCGATCCTGAACAGGCGACATTCACCCTCCCCATTGCCGAGTTTTACCGCACCTATGAATTGCTTGTCACCCGCAATCAGGCCGAACGAATGCAGATTCCCGGCATGATTGAGCTACGCGTCGATATGATTGTGGTGGCCGTTTGCCTGATTGATTATGTGTTAAAAGCATATGGCATCAAGCAAATAAGAACTTCCACCTATTCGCTGAAAGAAGGCGTTCTGGCACATTTAATGAACAATGGATAGTGACAGTAACAGGTAAGTTTTCAGCCTGACAGGCTTTTTACGATCATTATCCATTATTCATTATTCATTTCCTCGTAATGAAAGCCGAAACCAACGCCCGCTCATCCTACAGTAATTTAATTTATACCGCCCTGATTATTGCCTCGGTGGCTATCGCGTTGACCTTTCCGGGGCCGTTCACCAAAATCGGCGACTTTCCACTGAAAAAACTCATCGTTCCCCTGCTGCAAATCATCATGCTGGGCATGGGTACAACCATGTCGATCAAGGATTTTGAGGGCGTTATCAAGCAGCCACGAGCTGTGTTCGTTGGGGTTGTGTGCCATTTTGTGATCATGCCCCTGCTGGGATACACCTTAGCCAACACCTTCAAGTTCCCGCCCGAAATTGCGGCTGGGGTGGTGCTCATTGGCTGTTCGCCAAGCGGCCTGGCATCCAACGTGATGTGTTTCATTGCCAAAGCCAATGTGCCGCTGTCCATCACCGTAACAACGATTTCGACGCTGCTGGCTCCGTTTCTGATGCCCGCCCTGATGACGTTGCTGGCAGGCCAGTTCATCGAGATTTCGTTCTGGAAAATGATGCTCGAAATCATTCAGATTGTGATTCTGCCAGTTGTTGTTGGGTTGGTGTTGAACCGTATTTTCCATAAATCAGCCGTTGTCCTAAACCGCATTATGCCCCTGATTTCGATGGGCGGCATTGTGCTGATTGTGGCCATTATTACCGCTGCCGGGCGCGATAGCCTGCTCACCGTCGGCTGGACGCTGGCCCTGTGTGTGCTGATTCATAATCTGACAGGTTTCACGCTGGGGTACTGGTCGGCGCGGCTGTTCGGTATGGATGAGCAAAGCTGCCGAACGGTAGCTATTGAGGTTGGCCTGCAAAACGGCGGGCTGGCATCGGGCATTGCCGTGCAGATGGGCAAAGTAGCCACGGTGGGCCTGGCTCCTGCCCTCTTCGGCCCCATCATGAACACCACCGGCTCGTTGCTGGCCACCTTCTGGAGCCAGCGCCCTCCAAAAGAAGTGGCCCTGAGTGCGACAATTCCTCCCCGGCCTGTGTCCTCGCAGGACGCCTGATGGCAACCGTTCGTGGATATGACGGTGGATAAACTCTTATGTTAAAGCCCGTTTAATAAGTTCGGGCTAATTTTTTACTACTAAAGTTGCATATGCAACTTTCATATTTATCTTTACCGCATGGATTCTGAAACCTATTGCATTGCTGGCCGGCTGCGAATGCTGTCACGAGTCCTGAGCAGTCGCTATAACGATGCGTTTGCTCAGGAGAGCGTCACGTTCGCGCAGGCGGCTCTGCTCATGCACATCTTCGCGCAACCGGGCATTCGGCAGGCCGAGCTGTCGAAACGGCTGCAGATTGAAAAATCGGCGATGAGCCGGGATGTGCAGCTTCTGCAAAAAAATGGCTGGCTGACGGATAATCTCCGCAACGGCCTTTTTCTGACCGAAGAGGGCCGATTGTTAGCCAAACGATGCCATAAAATCTGGAAATCCCTGAACCAGCAGGTGCATGAAGAACTCGGCCCCGACGCGGTTTCTGGCCTGTCTGTTTTTTCGGATAAAGTCCTGACCAAACCAATTTCTTAACCGCGCTGGACCAGCTAAATCAATTCGTAAACACAACCCCCATCCCTATGACAACTGAACTTTTAACCCAAATCTGGTTAACAAATCAGAACTCGGCAGTCGGCCCTGTTGGCAAATTAACGCCTGAAAATTACCGCCATCGACTAACGCCCGAAACGGCTTCGGCGGGTTTCATTGCGTTGCACACCGCCGAGGCCATGCACCGCTTTGCCAAAATGATGTTTGGCCGCGAAATCAGTATTCAGCCGCAAACGGTTGGTGGTGTTTCGGATGAAGGCAAGCCGCTTGATCTGGCAGCGGTTCGGCAGGCTGTTAATGACAGTTTTGCGATGATTGCTGAACACATCAGACAAACAAGCGATGACCAATGGGCTGAAATTATTCCAACGCCGTTCGGGGATGTGCCCCGAATGCAGGTGCTGGTGTTTCTGATGCACCATAATTCGTACCATGCCGGGCAAATCGCGCAGGCCATTAAAAAAGGGCAGGCGTTTTTAGTAGTCAGTTAATTTATTTCACGTTTCATGGTCAAGATCTCAATTGCACAATGGCAACGGCCCGGCTGAAACCTAAAACCTTGAACTCAAAAAAGCATGAAACCCGATTTTCTGCAAACTAATCGTAAAGAATCGTTCAAAACGTGGCGCTTTCGCACGCTCATGAACTGGTATCCAATGTATTTCGGAACGGGCGGAAAAATCCTGTTCTGGTCGGGCGATTCGCGCGAAGTTCACCTGCGGCTGCGCCGAAACGCATGGACCTATAACTACGTAGGCACGATCTTTGGCGGCAGTATGTTCGCAGCCGCCGACCCGTTTTATATGCTCATGCTGCTCAGAATACTGGGCAACAAATTCGTTGTCTGGGATAAATCGGCCACTATCCGGTTTCGCAAACCCGGTCGGCAAACGCTCTACGCCCGCTTTGACATAACCGACGAACAACTCGATGCAATTCGCCGGCACGTGGCTATGAGTGGCCAAATGGAGCAAACCTTTACGCTTCAATGGGTCGACAAAGACGGTGTTGTTCATGCCGAAATTGAGCGGCTGTGCTATATAGCGGATAAACAGCACTATGAAGCGCGGAAAAACGACCGGCAGCATTCCCGGTTTCAACGGTAACGCATCCAATGGCACCAACCTGGTTAGATACCTACGGCCTGACGGGTCAACTGCGGGCTGACCGACGCTGGGCCGAAGCCTCACGGCCTGGCATTCGCTATATTACGCTGCCCAAAGCCACCGTGCGTGTTCGGGTGCTCGGCAAGGGTAAACGCACGGTCGTGTTTTCGACCGACCCGCCCTGTTGCATCGAACATTTCGACGCCCTGTTCGACAAACTCAGTACCGACTATACCGTTGTGTGCTTTGAGGCCCCGGGTTTTGGATTTACCCACCCCAACCGCAATTTCCGCTTCACACCCGACGATTACGCCGAGGTGCTCACGGGGCTACTGAGGCAGCTAGCTCTGGGACCGTATACGCTGGCATTTGAGTGCGTATCTGCCTACAGCGCGCTGATGGTGGCTGCTCGCGAACCCAGGTTAGTAGAGCGCCTTATTGTCATGCAGGCTCCGGTTTGGTCGGAAGAGCAGAAGTGGATGCAGCGATTAGATGCGAAGAAGGCACTTCGCAAACCCGTTATCGGGCAAATAGCGATGGCTTTATCAAAGCGTCGCATCACGAACTACTGGTATCCGATAGCCGTCAAAGACCGTTTTCAGGTTAGCTCGTTTACAGCCTTAGCGCATGATGCCCTCGATCATGGGGCTTGTTATTGCCTGTCGTCATTTCTCCAGGTATGGCACGCTATTCCAGATTTAAATCTGGAGCAGGTAAATCAACCTGCGTTAGTCATTTGGGGAAATGCTGACCGTTCGCACGCCAAAACTGACAAACCTTCGACGCTGCTTTACCTGACCAACGCTGCCTACGAAGAGTGGAATGATGCCGGGCATTTCCCCGAACTGGAACAAACCGACCGCTTCATTCAACGACTCAACGAATTTACCCTATGACCGAGCATCACCTCACCGTTCAGCGCACCGCCCGCTATTATACCATTGGTGAACTCACCGAAAGCACAAAAAACATTTGGTTCTGCCTGCACGGCTTTGGCCAGTTAGCGCATTTTTTCGGACGTAAGTTTGCTGGATTAGACGACGGCAAAACACTGGTCGTTGTGCCGGAAGGTTTATCGCGCCTATATCTGAACAATGATTATCAGCGGGTTGGCGCGTCGTGGCTCACCCGTGAAGATAAAGAACACGAAATCAGCGATTTTCTGGCCTACCTCAATGCACTCTACGACCTCATCCTGAACGGCCGGGACTCTGCTCAATTTCACATGACACTGCTGGGTTTCTCGCAGGGCGCAGCTACGGCCTGCCGATGGCTTAGCTACAGCGGTGGTCTGAGCCGCCATATCCGTGCCGACCGGCTGATTTTGTGGGCGGGTTATTTCCCGCATGGCTTATCCGACGTGCTTAACCCGGCTGCATTAACCCATGTCGAAACACACTACGTTTATGGCCGACAGGACGAATACATTGAGCAGATGGACGATGCCGAGGGCTACCTCCGCCGACTGCAAACCGATGTGCCGACCCTGAAACTGACCGCCTTCGACGGAGGCCACCGGGTGGAACCGGAGGTGTTGGCAACCCTCATAAACCGCTGAGTTAAGGGTGAAACCTTACTCCTGGATTCATCAACAAATTAGTGCGGTCAGACCCTATCCACTGAACGTTGAATGTATTTGACAAGCCAGTTGATCGTTCACTGGATAACTTTTTAAGCAGGTGCTTCAGGGCAGACGTTCACTGTTTAACCGCATCGATAATCCGGCTGAACTGGTTTAGACATGATTAAGAAATTACTCAATTTATCAGGAAAGAACGCCCTCGTTACCGGGTCAAGTCAGGGAATTGGCCGGGCCATTGCGCTGGCCTTCGCCGAATTTGGGGCTAACGTTCTGGTTCATAATCGGAAAGGCGACGACGAAGCCCATAACGTAGCTGATGCAATTCGGCAATTCGGTGTCAAAAGTGAGGTAATCGGCGTTGATCTACTCCAAAGCGATGCCATCGAAACCCTGTTTCGACAAGCTGAGGAGCCATTTGGCCCTATCGACATCCTGGTGACCAATGCCTCGGTGCAGTTACCCAATGACTGGGAAAACACCACCATCGACGACTTCGATAAGCAGGTAAACGCCAACTGGAAATCTACCCTGCTGCTGATGCAACGCTTTGCCCCTGGCATGACCCAGCGCGGCTGGGGCCGGATTCTGACCATCGGGAGTGTGCAGGAGGAGAAACCTCACCCGGCCATGATTGTGTATGCGGGCACTAAGGCCGCCATTGCCAACACGGTGCGGAACCTTGCCCTGCAACTCGCCGACAAGGGCGTAACGGTCAATAATCTCTCGCCCGGCGTTATCGACACGCCCCGTATTCAGGAACCCACGCCTGTCGTTCCCGACCGTATCAGCGAGCGCATGACCATTCCGGCCGGCTCGCCCGGTCAGCCAGAGGACATTGCTGGCATGGCCGTTCTACTTTGCTCCGACGCAGGCCGCTACGTTACCGGACAAACGATTTTTGTGGATGGGGGAATGGGGCTTTAATGATGAATGATGAATGATGAATGATGAATGATTGTGCAAAAAAATTCATCATTCATCATTCATCATTAAAGAAACGTACTCTGCTACCAGTGCCCAACTGTGGGCTTCGCATTGCCAGCGCATCTGCACAATGGGCCGGTCGGCGAAGTGACGCAGCCAGGGTTGTTCGTAGGCCGTAAGCAGACCGGCGATGAAGAAATGAAACGTTTTGGCGTCCTGCTTAATACCGTTGGTGGTTAATTTGGGGACGCGTTCGCCTAAACGAAGCAGGGCCGTTGCCAGCATCAGTTGCTCCACGCGATTACGGGCTTTAGTCAGTTCCCGGTGCCCGTCCGAAATCAGGCGCGGACGAATGGGTTCCAGCTCAGGAATGTCGAAGGCCGCCATCAGCCGCGCCAGATGATAGATAATCAACGACGTCCGGGCGTAGTGTGGGGCACACCGAAACGGCTCCGACACATACCGGCCCGACTCGACTACTGAACGCAGATACGTGAGCGAATCGGTATCGTGCTGATTCTGGGGTACGTTATACCGATACAGGCAGTACAGTAGGTTAGTCAGAGCACAGGCATCGAAATCGACACCCATGTTCTTGCCAAACCAGGTCGAATATGCGCGCAAGTGCCGATAGTCAGTAAATGTATTTTGGATTTGGTGATGACCGCTCCCATTGGCGTGCTGACTTAGTTTATCTTTAAACCAGAGGCCATCGGCATCGGATTGAGTCGTCGTCAGGTACACCATTGCCGTATCGTCGATATCGTCGGGAAGGCGAAAATGCTCGAAACGGTGAAACAGATGGCCATTGGGAAAGTGCCGGGAAGGGCGTGTTGGCCAGAAGTTATAGGTGTTTAGTCCATCTTTATTCCTGAAAATCGGGTAGGCGGCTGTAGCTTGCTGAGCTATTCGGTCAATCAGGGTTTGGGTTTCGGGCGGCACGTGGGCGCGCAGATTTTGGAGTGTAAAAACCGTAATCGCTGTAAAGAAAACATTGGTATCGAGCCGTTTATAGCCAATGGCATCATTCCGGCGAACCGACGGAAACAGCCCGGTTTCATCCTGCAGCCGGGCAATGTGCCGAATGATGGCGTCGGGTGTTAGGTCAAGCATAATTTAGGTAAAAGTACGCTCGACACGTTCTCTTTTTCCAGATTAAGGTTAGATATTTGCCGCCTGATTCATTTAAAAAAGTTGACAAGTTATCAAGTTGAAAAGTTGTAGAGCGATCGGCTGGGCGGTTGCAGCTATAGACAACTTTATAACCGTATAACTTTACAACTCTATAACTTCATTAGATGCCGAACCTGATATTATTTGACGACCCGGTCATCCGAACCGCTTTGCTGCCCTTCACCTTCACGCGACCGGTGGCAGGCATTCGCATCGGCATTCAGACGCTGGCCGAAAAATGGGCTGATGTGCTGGGACAGACTGGCTCGTTTTTAACCGAAGCGTATTTGCAGGCCAAGTTTCCGCAAATCGCCGGGTCCGACAACTGGTATGTTAACGGTGCCATTTGCCCAACAACGGCCTTGCAGGAAGCTATGGCAACGTTGGCGCCGGGGGCGGGGTTCATTACGCCCGATGGATTAGTGCTGGCCGTGCGAACAAACGGGCTATTGTCGACACCACCGACGGTCGATGATGAGTTTGCGTTTCAGACGTTTGCCGAACCGCTGACGATTGTTTGCAACATGTGGGATATTTTCGTGCATAATGGCGACCAAATCCGCGCCGACTTTGCCCGATTGACCGCAGGCCGAACATCGGCCCCTATCACCGACCCATTTACCCGGTGCTACGCGCCCTCAACCATTTTTGTGGAAGAAGGCGCAACCATTCGGGCGTCCATTTTAAACGCCGAAGGGGGCCCTATTTACATTGGCCGCAATGCAACCATCAGCGAAGGATCCATTGTGATGGGGCCGTTTTCTATAGGCGAAGGGTCGACTGTAAACTGGGGTGGCAAAATGCGGAGTAACACCACCATCGGGCCATTCTGTAAAGTTGGGGGTGAGGTGGGCAACTCTATTTTCTTTGGCTACAGCAACAAAGGGCATGATGGTTTTCTGGGCAATTCGGTGGTGGGCGAATGGTGTAATCTGGGCGCCAACGTTAACAACTCGAACCTCAAAAACGATTACAGCAACGTCAAGCTCCACTCCTACGCGACCGGTCAGCTTGAAGATACCGGGCGAATTTTTTGCGGGCTAATGGTGGGCGATTTCACAAAAGCGGGCATCAGCACCATGTTCAATACCGGCACCGTTGTGGGCGTCAGCGCCAACGTTTTTGGCAGTAATTTTCAGCCAAAACACATCTCCTCATTTTCGTGGGGCGGGGCCATCGACGGCTTCACCACGTATCGCCTTGAAAAAGCGCTTCAGGTAGCTGCTGAGGCTTTCAAACGACGCAACCAGTTGTTTGATGCCACAGAAGAAGGCATTTTGAGAGAAATATTCAGGCTTGAGCGAACCAGGTCGCTCGATATGCCGTCTCGGTTCGATCTGTAATTAGTTGTTTATCAAGACAGTTTTTGCCTGTGGCTGACCATTCCAACCGAAGCGTCGGCCCGGCTCTCTATTACGTATGCAATTTTCCGAAATAATTGGCTATGAGGAAACGAAGCAGTTGCTGCTGCGGGCCGTGCAAACCAATCACCTCGCCCACGCGCTCCTGTTCGATGGCCCCGCAGGTAGCGCCAATCTCGCGCTGGCGCTGGCGCTGGCTCAGTACGTCAATTGTGAAGACAAACAACGGTTCGGTGGTCTGGATGACGACGCCTGTGGCCGGTGTGCATCGTGCATAAAAATCCAGAAACTCGTGCATCCCGACCTGCACATGGTGTTTCCGGTGGCGAATCTGGCAAAGGGAAAAACGTCGGAAGCGTATTTAGCCGACTGGCGGGCGTTTCTGCTCGAACAACCGTATCGAACCTTGCCCGACTGGCTCGAAACGATGGGAGCCGACAACAAACAGGGTAACATATCGGCGGAAGAAGCCCGGAACATTTTGCAGAAACTGTCGCTGAAGGCCTATGAGGGCGCTTACAAACTCATGCTCATCTGGCTGCCCGAACTTATGAACGTGGCTTCGGCCAATGCCTTGCTGAAAGTACTCGAAGAGCCGCCCGCCCAAACGCTGTTTCTCTTAGTGACCAACCAGCCCGATAAATTGCTCATCACAATTTTATCGCGCACGCAGCGGGTAGCTGTTCGGGCGTTTACGGATGAGGAGGTCGCCACACACCTGCGCCAGCACCTGAACCTCGACGAAACTACCGCCCGGCGAAATGCTTACCTCGCCGATGGTAATCTGGCCGAAGCCCTCAGCCTGAGCCGCCAAACGACCAATCTAACTGAACAGCACACCTGGTTTGCCGACTGGATGCGAACCTGCTACCGTCAGGATTTGCAGGCGCTCGTCAAACAGGCCGACCAGTTCGACGGTTTCAGTAAGGAAAAACAAAAGGGGTTGGTCGCATACAGCATTCGCCTGTATCGGGATTTGTTTCTGTATCAGCAGGGAGCTGGTGCGCTGCTTCGACTACCCGACGACGAGCTGGATTTCGTGAAAAAATTCGTAAAAGTGTTAAGCATACAACACATTGAGCGCATTGTAGCCGACCTGAACGAAGCTGCTTATCACCTCGAACGAAACGCCCGCGCCAAAATGATTATGCTCGACATGTCGCTCACGTTCAGCCGGTTAATCCGCACTTAATTTGTTTCAGGTTTCAAGTATAACGTTCCAGATTTTCGGGTTGGAGCCCCATTTCAAGCTGGAACGTTACACTTGAAACCTGAAACAACCAATAAACTATGAAACTCCGGACGCCCAGGCCTAAGCAACTAATTGGCATAACGGACCTCGTTGACTTTCCAGACCTGGGCCTTTTTGATGTGCAGGCTAAAGTCGATACGGGAGCGTTCACGTCCGCATTGCATTGCAAAGATGTTCGGCTACTAAAGTCAGGGCTGAGCAAAACGTTAAGTTTTTTGCTGATTGATAAAACCGGAGAGGACTCCCGGCGGTTTTATAGCGACCAGTTCAGTCAGCGCATGATTCGTAACTCGTTCGGTGTGGCTGAAAAGCGGTATGTCATTAAAACCCGCATTGTTTTATTCGGGCGCACCATCCGGGCCGAGTTTACCCTCGCCGACCGGGAGCGGCTCAAAAACCCCGTGCTGCTGGGTCGGAAATTGCTTCGCAACCGCTTCATCGTTGATGTGGCGCAGAAAAATTTATCCTATCAGATTAAAGTCAACAAAAAGTCAATAGTCGATAGTCGCTATTAACCTCCGGCAAACGACTACTGATCACTACTGACTGACGACTATCAACTTCTATGCGTATTGCCATTTTATCGGCCAATCCGAATTTATACTCTACCCGACGACTTCTCGAAGCCGCCAGTCAGCGTGGTCATGAGGCCATTGTGGTCAACCATCTGAACTGCCAGGTCATGATTGAGGTCGGTAAACCCTCTATCCTGTACGAAGGGCGGGAGTTGGCTCCGCTCGACGCCATTGTGCCGCGCATTGGAGCGTCTGTTACCGATTTTGGCTGCGCCATCGTTCGCCAGTTTGAAATGATGAACGTGTTTACGACCACCAAATCGCAGGCCATCATGCGGTCCCGCAACAAACTTCGGAGTTTGCAGGTACTCTCAAAAGCAGGCGTCGAATTACCGAAAACCGTGTTTGCCAACCATCCTAAAAACGGCGACATTACGCAGTTAATTAAGCTTGTCGGCGGTCCGCCGGTGGTTATAAAACTGCTGGAGGGCACACAGGGGATTGGCGTTGTGCTGGCCGAAACGACGAAAGCCGCCAAATCGACTATCGAAGCTTTTTATGGCCTCAAGAAGAATGTACTCATCCAGGAATTCATTGCCGAATCCAGGGGAGCCGACCTGCGGGCTTTTGTCGTGGGCGGGCGCGTAGTGGGGGCTATCAGGCGGCAGGGTGTCGACGGCGACTTTCGTTCCAATATCCACCGGGGCGGCAGTGCTGTGGCCGTGCACCTCACTTCTCTCCAGGAGAAAACGGCCATTAAGGCGGCTAATGCCCTGGGCCTGAAGGTTGCCGGGGTCGATATGCTCTTGTCCAATCGCGGCCCTTTAGTGCTCGAAGTCAACTCATCGCCGGGGCTGGAGGGTGTCGAAACCGCAACGGGCACCGACATTGCCAGTGAGATTATTGCTTATATCGAAGATAAAATCCGAACCGATGAAGGCGATACGGTGGGGGTGTAGGTGAATGATGAATTGTAATTCTTTTTTTACATTCATCATTTATAACTGATGTTACGCCCGGTCTATTGCTACGCCCCTACAGGGCTGAAGCCGACGGGGCTGAAGACAGGCTACCAAACCAGACGCCCCTACGGGGCTGAACCAGCACCATTCCGCAGCCCCGTAGGGGCGTCTGGTTTGGTAGCAATTGGGCGTAACATCATTTATAATTCATCATTCATCATTATAAAAATGCCTGCTCTCGATTCTGACCTCAAAAAAGCCATTGTTCGGATGCCGGGCGTGGAGAAAGATAAGTTGCTGCTGCGCTTAATCGCCAAAGATGCCGTGCTGACCGAACGGCTTCAGTTTGAGTTAGTTGAAGCTGGAAAAACCATCGATGAGCGACGCACGCTGATTCGAGAGTTTATCGACCGAACAGCCAAACTCCATGCCGATACGGCAGCCTGGCTCATGATGGATATGCGGACCGTAAGCGGCTACATCAGCCGACACCTAAAAGTCACGAAAGATAAATATGGCGAGGTGGAACTGATGCTTTACATGCTCAACACCTTCTACGAACACAACGCCCACTTACTCCAGAAGTACAACTCCCGAACCGACAAAGCCGCCGACTACATTGCCAAACGCACTGAGCAGGTCTTGAAAAAAGCCAGTAAACTCGACCCCGACTATCACATTGAGTTTGCCGACGAGATTAACAAACTCCTCGGTTGGGTTCATTATTCGGCCCCGGCGCATTATGCCCGGCAATTGGGCCTGCCAAAGGAGTGGATTGTGTGAACAACCGACGGTGGCTATTGAACGACGATCTTCCGAATGGCCTGGTTTGGCAGGTCAGCCACGTACAGGACGCCCTTGCTGTCGATGGTGATGGAGCGTATGTCCCGGAAGCGAGCCGCCGTACCCGTGCCATCCGTATAGCCTGTACCGCTGCCCGCAATAGTTGTCACCGTACCATCGGGCGTAACCCGGCGGATCAACGTGTTGTCTGCTACGTACAGATTGCCTTGTTTATCAGCTACTAAACTGGTTATGTTTCTGAATGTAGCGGCCGACCCCTTACCATTGGCTATTCCCGATACCCCTGGCTGACCCGCCAACAAACTGACCACTCCCGCCGGGGTAATTTTTCGGATGCAGGCATTCTCATCCCCTACATACAGATTGCCGTCGGCATCGAAGGCGAGCGCGTTGGGATTATTAAATTGAGCCATGCTCAACGTTCCGTTGGCATAGCCCCGTGTGCCGCCCGCAAAAATGGAGAGGTTACCGTTACGAAAGAGCCGGATCGCGTTGCCATCAGAAATATAGAGGTCACCGTTTGCGGCTGTAGCAAGACCATAAAAGCCCACAGGCGTACCAATTCCGATAGGTATGGTGGTTAGCGTGCTGACGACGCCCGCTGGGGTAACTCGCCGGATGGATGTCTGGACGGTGCTGTTTTCCGCTATAAGGAGATTTCCGGCTATATCGCGGCTTACATACGTACCCCCCGCCAGATAGAATGTGGCAGTTGTCCCTGTTCCGTCGGTTACACCAACGGCCCCACTTCCAGCCAGCGTCGTTACCGATCCCGTCGGCGACACGCGCCGGATGCGGCCATTATTCAAATCAACGACGTAGATATTATCAGCCAGATCACATACGAGTGCCGATGGATTTTTGAACCGGGCGGCTGCACCTATTCCATCCACATACCCCTCATCGCCGTTGCCTGCCAATGTCGTGACGATAGCCGTGATACCCGTTGCGGTGGTCGTGGACGAAGGAGCGACGGTGGTGGTCGATGAGGGAGGAACCGTTGTTGTTGTCGATGTGGGGGGCGTAACGGGTGTAGGCGCGTCTGCTTTTTTCGAGCAGCCCGCTGTTAGCACCCCAAGTATGGCGATGAAGTAAAGAATGAGGGCGTGTTTCATGAGGATAGGAGAACCGTTCGTTTATCCAACAAAATTCGGCTACCCCAACGCCCTGTACTATAGTTAGTTCTAACTATTTCTTCAAATCAACCGTATACTTTACCGCTGTGCCGGACTCTACCCCCGTCATCGTTCCTGTGATCGCGGTGTTGTCATCATTGGCATTTCCCGAAAACGTATAGGTCGTTCCACTGGCAGTGGGCTTCAGCGTCAGGTTTAGAATAGTTCCTAACACCGAACCGCTTACCGTTCCGGCAGTTCCAGCCAGATTATAGGTACCGGCAACGGGATTATCCTGACTGGTGATGGTTAAGGTCAGGTCTTTTTTAGTGGAACTGTTGTTGCCAAAGTTGACAATATAGCCCGTGTACTTACCAAGCAATTCATTAAATACTTTAATCTCCTTCTCACCACAGTTCAGCGTGACGAAGGCCATACAGACAACTAAAAGTAAGGGCAGAAACCTGGATTTACGTTTCATAGCAAGTTTGATTTATGAGATAGTCTGGTAAACGTTTCACAAAGTACTGAGTAAATTACTCATAATGAGCTGGTTATTTCTAACTATTCAAAAATATCACTGTCGCTTCAGGCCATTACGTCCGACCGTTGGGCCTGCCCAAGTATTGGTGTAAGGCCCTTAGAAACTATACGCCAGCGCCACTCCCAAAGCCCGAACGCCGTAATAGGGGCCGCTGAAGTTAGCTGTTATCAGGGGGCGTAGCGCACGAACGGCGCAATGTACCAGCCACGCGATGCGCGGCCCGCCGGATAAAAACAGTATTCGAGTGTAGCCATTCGCCTGGAAAACAGCATGTTTTCAATACCCCGCCGGGCATCGGGGTTATTGCCAACTCTGAATGACTACACCTGACAGATTGACTTTCACAATGGTGCGGTTGCCGGGTTGCGCGTAAGCCGACTGAGTCGGTAAAAGGCACAGCAAACCCAGACCCCCCAGCAGGGAGCTATTGCCTAAACGCTTCATAGATCGTGTAGTTTAACGGTTATTTTTTCCTGGTGAGGGCTACTAACTTTTTGAGTGGATAGCCCACGTTCAGGCTCCAGACGCTGTTGCGGGTTTTATCGCTGCCCGCAACGGGATCAATGCTGGTTACCCCCAATTCGTGGACGATACTGAGCCGAAGTCTCTGCGGCAGTTCATAGCCTGCCATGAAGTTCAGACCCGCATCGAAGCGTTTATAGCCGTTGAACTTATCGAAAGCCGAAAAGGATTCCGTACCCCTGGGGTCATCAAATTTCAGTGTGCCCCACAGCCCATAAGCAACGTAAAAACCTAATCCACCAAATAGCCGCCCTTTGTCCTCCGGCAGCATATACGTATAGATGGCATAAATCGGAATTTCCAGGTATGTCATGTGGGTAATGGATGTACCGAACCGATCCGAATACTTGCCCCCCTTACCAATAAGTTGAATACCGACTAACGGAGAAAGATGGCGTAAAAATGAGGAACTGGCTTTAGGATCAGGAACCATAGGGCCGGGTTTACGGTCGATGGAGGCCAGCAGGGTAGCGGAATTGAGTGGGGAATTCCGTAGGCTGCGGTCAGGCAAATGATAATCGTCCCTGAGTTCTTCTGAAGCCCTGAAAGGATTGAAGTAAAGGCCAACATTGAAGCCATACGTATTATAGTTCGCTTTAAAATCCTCGTAAGAAGGCCCCGTTAAAATCTGCTTGGCCACATCGAGAGAACCCTGAAGGTAAGCTTGTGAAAGACCATTCTGATACTGCGCTTCGACACGCTTCGGGTGTAACCAAACAGTCAACAGCACGAGAAAGTGAATCCGTAGTTTTTTCATGACATGAGTTAATTTTGAGGTAGCAGTTCAGATTGTCTGAACACCACAAAAATCACTACCGCCAACGCCTTGAGCAATAGTTAGTTCTAACGATATTTCAAGAGATTCGCCATGAGAAAAGCCTTACAATAAACCCTGCTCACGGGCGAAGTTGAGCAGGCCAACCGGCGTGTCGATGCCTGTTTTGCGGGTAATATTGCGCCGGTGAGCATTAACGGTAAACTCGCTTAGGGAGAGCCGGTCGCTGATTTGTTTGGTCGTCAGGCCGTTGGCAATGAACCGGATCACCTCAACTTCGCGCTTCGTAATCTGGTATTTCTGCATGAAGTCGTCCACGAAGGCAGATTCCGATTCGTCGGCGGGCGGTTGGGAGGTTGTTAAATTATCTGGAAACCATTCTCCCCCGGCGGCTACAGTCAGGATGGCCTTTTTCAGCGTGGCGGAGTCGCTGGTTTTAAGCAGGTAGCCCTTCGCGCCTAATTCCTGCACGTCCCGAATCAGTTTGGGCTGGTTGTAGCTGGTAAATACAATCACTTTTGTTTGCGGAAATCGCTTCGTCAGGATGTCCAGTGTTGTGATGCCGTCCATCCGGGGCATATTGAGGTCGAGTAGCACGAGGTCGGCGGGCCGAACGTACTGCCGGTCGATGAGTTGGCGCCCGTTCGTAACCGAACCGATTTCCGTTAGGCTATCCAGTTCTTCCAGTACGGATTTTAGTCCGTCGATAAGCATGGGGTGGTCGTCGGCGATCAGAATATTCATGTTCCAGGGATGTCAATAACCACCAATGTACCTCCTTCGGGTTTGCGCTGAACATCCATCTGTCCCTTCATATACGCCACCTTCGACCGTATTGTACTCAAACCCATGCCATCAGTTAGTGCATCGTCGGTAATGCCCACGCCATTGTCATCGACCATCAGCGTTACCGTGTCGGGGTGCTCGACCACCTCCACCGTTGCGTGGGTAGCCTGGGCGTGTTTCAGGATGTTATGCACCAACTCCTGAATGATTCGGTACAATTCGTTCAGGAATGAAAGTGAATACGCATCAGGTTGATCGAAACCTACGACAATCGTTTCGAGCCGAAGTCGCTCGGCTATGTTGACTGACTCGGCCAGGTCTTCAATGGCGTGCCGAAAGCCGTAGCGTTCAATAAGCAGGGGTGTCAGGCGGTGGCTGATGCCCCGAACGGTGGCCGAAACGGTGGTCAGTACATCCTGCGTTTTCTGTAATTTCAGGACACTCTGCGCGTGTTGTGGCCCTTTCTCAATAACAGACGATACATTGAGGGTTGCCAGGGCGAGCATGGCATTTACGTCGTCGTGGAGTTGGTCGGCAATTTTCCGGCGTTCGTTTTCTTCGGCACTTAAAACGCCCTGCATCAGGTCGATATGCCGCTGTTTTTCGAGTTGCTCCAGTTGACTTTGCTGTAGAGCTTCCCGCTGACGGGTACGGATTTGCCGGTTACGCAGGTACAACGCCAGCAAGCCGATGGTCAGCGCGGCCAGTGCAAGAATGGCCCCGTAAAAAATCCGTTCGCGCCGGAGCTGGTCAAGCCGGGCCGCGTTTTCAGCGTTGAGCCGGTCAATCTGCTGCTCTTTGTCGCGGATTCTGACGCGGGCCAAAATCTGCTGCACAGCCCGATACTGGTTCAGGTTGGTGAGCGAATCGCGGATGGCGTGGTAGGTGTCGATTGCCTGGCCGTAGCCGACGTAGTTACCCTGTGCTTTGCGAAGGTCGGCCAATGTCTGGTAATAATACAGGCCAATGGCCGAATACTGGTTGGCAGTTGCTGCCGTCGTCAGCGGGCTTAGCATCTGCCGGGCCTCATCGTATTGCCCGGTTTGGACAAGCGCACGGGCGTAGAAAAGTTCGGGGGGAATGCGCGAAAACGAAGCCGCGGTAGCGCCTTTCGTGAGCGATTGTTTGTAGTAATCAACGGCTTTGGTCAACTGCCCGTCGTGTTCGGCCAGCAGACCGGCAGCCAGGAAATAACCCGAATAAGGAATCTGGGGTTCGGCCCCGCCAAACTGCCGCCGACTCGAATCAATGAAGGTTCGGGCCTGGTTAATCTGCCCCTGATACATCCGAATCATGGCCATTTCGGCGTTGAAATAGGGTACCATTGGCGCCTGGGGGTTGGGCCGGACAAGTACCTCATACACCATATCGGCAAATTTTCCTGCATTGTCGTAGTCGGTCAGTAATAGATTTAACTGGGCAAGTTTGAAGAGGACCGTCGGGCGGGGACTGCGAAAATAAACCGTGGTACGCTCATACAGACGGGGGTTGCGGGCCAGACTACTGTCGTTGGCGAGTTCGAGCAGGCTGTCGAACGCCACAACCTGTTGCTGCGGATTGGTCAGGTAGAGGGAGGCCCGGCTGTACCGCGCCATAAAGAGCGCATTTTTGTTGGGCAGGTCCGTTGCCAGCCGGGTAGCTTCGTCGAAATCGGCCCGCATGGAATCGGCCTGCCCCGCCCGGCTGCGCGACGCCCCCCGGAACGTGCGGAGCAAAGACAGGGTCTCGCGGTCATTGGCAGCCTGGGCAGCCTGTTCACCAAGAACAAGGTAGTGGGCCATTGAGTCAGGTTTGGCCCAGTCGAAGTATAGTTGAACTGTATACGTAAGGGCGTGGCAGTAGAGTTGGGGAACGGGCCGGGCATTCTGGCGGGCCTGCCGGAACAGCGGTTCGGCTTCGTCATAATGATTCAGCGATTCTTTCGCCTTGCCCCAGTTGATGAGCAGGATGTGCAGCCATCGCCGATTGCCCATTTTCCGAATCGTCGGCACGTAGGCGGCCAGTAAATCGTAGGCGAGTTTCAGGTTTGTCTGGCCGATATCCTGAATCAGGTCGCAGGTTTGCCGGAACGTGGGTTCGGTTATCGGCTGGCGCTGGAGTTTGGCCCAGGCAGTACGACCTTCGGCATCGGTGTAGGTGCGTGACCAGCCAACACGGTATGTCAGTAACAGCAGCACTACTAAAGGTATCAATCGCTGGATGTTCATGACAAATGTCGTTTAGCCTTACGTAAAAACAGATGCCTGACCAGGCGCTTCAATACTATTGATTAAATGGCTAAAAATCAACATATTGTGCAAAATATCACAATGGGTGATGGCTTGGTTTGAACCTTGTGGTTGTGTAGTTTAGCATCCCTGAAAGGTACAGATTTTTTCTTCCTTCGTAACGCTGTTTTACCGTCTATGGATACCCCCCGTAATAACTCCGATCCAATTCTAATGTCGTTTATGGCCGTTCGTCGGGCGGTTGGTATTCTGGGCATTTCGCTGCCTGCTCTACTTATTGCGGGTACAACTCTTATTGGCGATTGTACGGCCATCCAAGCCACAGTCAGCCATTATTATTACACGGTCATGGGCTTTGTATTTGTAGGAATACTATGTGCAGTAGCTTTATTTTTAATTCTCTACAAAGGCTATACTGCTACCGACGACATCGCCACAAACTTTGCAGGCATCTGCGCGCTGGGTGTTGCTTTTTTCCCTACTTCGGAAAATCTGGATTCTGTTTGCAGCATTCTGGTATATAAAGAAAATAAGCTTCGCGAGGGAATTCATTACACATCGGCTGGTTTATTTTTTCTGACACTGGCCTGCATTTCGTTTTTTCTGTTTACCAAAAGCCGCGGCCAAAAAACAAAGCAGAAAAGGATCAGAAACCGGATTTACCGGATTTGCGCCGTAGCCATTGTCTTCTTCTGTGCCTTAATTGCACTGGTAGGTATGTTCGGACCCGACATCAACAAATACCAGCCCGTGTTTTGGTTTGAATGGGGGGCGTTATTTGCCTTCGGAATGTCGTGGCTCATCAAAGGCGAATTCCTGCTGGCCGACGAATAGTCGCCGAAGCAGAGACATCCTGATTCAGTATCTATTGACCGTTGTTTGTGCTGTGGGTAGCGCCCTTGAACGTATTCTCTGACTAAGCGAGAAAACCCAAATCCTTCACGAGCAGTTAATCAGGATACTTACTTCACGAAGCATCATTTATGACCCAAACTGTTTTAATCACAGGGGGCACCGGCTTCATCGGTCGTCGCCTAACGCAACTGCTTCGGCAACAAGGCTTTCAGGTTTCTTTACTAAGCCGCAGCAGTAAATCCATCCCAAACGTAGCCGTTTATCAGTGGGACATAAAAAAGGGGCATATTGATCCGCAAGCTATTGCCTCCGCCGACCATATTATTCACCTCGCTGGCGAAGGCATTGCCGACGAACGCTGGACCGACAAACGTAAAGACGAAATTCTGACCAGCCGTACCCAGTCGACCGGGTTACTGGCACAGGCGTTGGCCCAAAACCCACACCACGTAAAATCATTTATTGGGGCATCGGCGACGGGCTTCTACGGGGGCGATACCGGCGACCGACCGCTGACTGAAACGGCTCAGGGCGGCTCGGATTTCCTGGCGCAGGTTGTGCGGGCCTGGGAACGGTCAGAAGACCAGTTAGCAGCCCTCGGTATTCGTACTGTAAAAATGCGAATTGGCGTCGTGCTGATGGCCGATGGTGGCGCGTTGCCAAAGTTAGCCCAGCCCGTTCGGTTGGGGGCCGGAGCGCCCATCGGGTCGGGGCAGCAATACATTTCCTGGATTCACCTCGACGACCTCTGCCGGCTGTTCATTACGGCCCTGACCGATGAATCCTGGCAGGGGGTTTACAATGCCGTTGCACCCACGCCCGTGACCAACGAAACCCTGACGCGGGCCATTGCCCAGGCACTGCACCGACCTATGCTGCTACCCAACATTCCGGCTTTTGCCGTAAAGCTTTTGTATGGCGAAATGGCCATCGTTGTTACCGGTGGCAACTACGTACTCAACAAACGCATTGCCGACGAAACGAGCTTTACCTATGCGTTTAGTGATTTGACGAATGCGCTGGAGGATTTGTTGAAGTGATGCGGGTGGAAGGAGTATAGACAGCCTCTAAGCAACGTATAAAATAGTTGAAATGATAAAGAGGAGCACTGGCCGGCCAGTGCTCCTCTTTTTACATCTACAAAATACCTTTCGAATACTACTCTACACGCCCCGGTAGGCTGTCCCTATGGCGAGTAAAACGAAGCCTGTAAGCAGCATCCAGTAGCTATAGGCCGATAATTGATCGACGTGAACAAAATGCAGCAGGATACCTAACCCACCAAGCAGGAGCGCAATTAGCCAAAGGGTTGCGCTGGGCGCACTGGGTGCGAATGATCGTTTTGCCATAATAGCTGTTTAGTGAATGATTGGACCAGAGGGTTATCCGATAAGAACTGATAACTCCGTTGGCTTGTCAAGATACACTAATTTTTCAGTGAGCAAGAAAAGCTGGCTATTTTTCAAGACTGTTTCAGATAGGTCAGTTGCCACAACCGCCACTTCTCTGATTGTTAATGAGTTTCACGACAACCGGTTCGTTCACATTGGGGGTGTTCCCGATTGGCAGGTTAACGTGTCGCATACCGGTGCCTGGATTCTGCTGGCAATCAGGCAGTTCAGTGTGGATGTAGTTGCTGAGCGAATAAACCCTGATTTTGCCTTTCGGGACCTTATGATGCACAGTTTCAGCCAAAAAGAGCGTGCTGATGCACAGCAACTTTTTTACCGGCTATGGACCCGGAAAGAAGCTTTGGTGAAAGCCGTTGCTGAGGGTTATCCGTCCACCGTGGCCTGCCTGCCACGCTCATAAATTCCTGAATTTTATACACTTAACAGTGACTTTTCCCCTAAACCGAGTCATAGAATAGTTTTCTCCTGGAAAGCGACTTGTGTACAAACAACGTAAAAATAAACATCAGATAGTAACTTCGTTAACGGCTAATTACTTCCCTGTATGCAGCGATTGGTTCTAAAATTTCTGTACGCAGGCGCTGCGCTGAAATACTCCAGAATCAGATCTGGTTCATCGCCAGGGATTATCTGACAAAGCAAAAGTATAAGGTGATCGCCTTCCACGGCGAGTTCGATCAGGAACTGCGCTACGCCTACTGGCATCACCATCGAATGGGACAAGCCACCGATTTTGGCGGAACCAATATTATTCTTTCCCATCCCGGCGGGGCTGGGACATCATGTCAACGAAAACGCCACATTCTCCCCAGCGTTGTCGGGGGCTAAAATCCTGCACGCAAAACACACTGAAGACGTATTTGACTATCTAACTGAATGTTAGTGATTTTAGGTAGTGAGTTGTTGATAACCAATTTATTATTTCTTCGATTTTCGTTCTTATGAGTATAATTATTGCCCGGATTACGAGCGGATTAGGCAACCAATTGTTTCAATATGCCCTGGCCCGGAGTCTCGCCCTGCGGAACAACACGTCGCTGTATATCGACATGAGTTACTACAACTATGAATTCGAGACGGATACACCGAGAAAATTCAAACTGAATCGGTTCAACACCGACTATGGCGTGTTGAATACCTCACCTTATCTGTACGTATGGAAAGCCACCCGACTCTTACCGAACCGGACGCTGAAGCCTTTTTTTCAGTTTGTAAAAGAAAAGCAGTTTCACTTTGAACCACAAGTACTTGATGCCAATGCCGCATTTATCACATTAGCGGGCTTTTGGCAGTCAGAAAACTACTTTAGCAACCGTGCCGACGTTATCCGGGAAGAATTAGCGTTTAAACGGGAAACCGGACCGACTTTTGCGGTTTATAAAGAGAAAATTGAGCGCGTCCAAACGCCAGTATCTGTTCACATACGGCGGGGAGATTATATCAGCCATCCCGAATTCAGCCAATCGTTTGGCTTCCTTGGTCTCGACTATTACCATACAGCTATTCCGCTATTGATGGAGCGATTATCGGGGGTTAAACTGTTCATCTTCAGCGACGACCCAGATTGGGTAAAGCAGAACCTGGCTCTAAACGTACCGCATGAGTTCGTCGCCAATACCGGACCCGACGCCGATCTGGACGATCTGCAACTGATGAGTTTGTGCCGCCACCACATAATCGCCAACAGTTCATTTAGCTGGTGGGGGGCCTGGCTTAATCCAGCTAAAAACAAAGTAGTGATTGCACCCAAACGGTGGTTTAAAAACAAACCAGACTGGAACACGAAAGACCTGTTACCCCATACATGGCTACGGGTTTGAGTAGTAAGTGGGTAAGTGGTAAGTAAGTAGCTGTCAGGCGTAGCGTTTGGCAAACGGCATGGAAGCCCGGCGGCTTCGGCCCGCAGAGTGCCCCGGCCTGGTTAAAATTCAGCGCATCGTCGGGCCGGGAAGCCAGCCAGAACAAACCCTTGCTGCGAATGATACCCGCCGGAAAGTTTTCGCTCAGGTAGTGCCAGAACCGCACCGGGTGGAAAGGTCTGCGGTCGCGGAACACGAACGAAGAGATATCATATTCTTCCGTTTCGGGAACGGCTACGCTGACGTTGACGAGCCAGACGAAGCCCCTACAAACGGTAACGGCCACCGTCGAGAATCTGAATACTACTGCCGATTTTAGCCGGACCACATTGACCCTGCGAGCCAACACGACCTATACCGGCGCGGTAGTATTGCTGGATAAAACCAAAATACCGATACTCGCCGTGTCGGCGGAGGTCAAAAGTGAAGCCAATGAGCACCTATTTCTCTACACGTTCACTCCCGCCACCGGTTCGCCCGCATCGCTGACCGTATCGGCCACTGACAAAGACATTGACCCCGCGCCAGGACCGTATCCCATCGGGTTAGCTACCCAGGTTAAAACCGGAGCCGCCGGAACGGGCAAACTGAAGGTAGTGCTAAAATACCAACCCAACGCCAAAAACGGCACGACTTCGCCCGGCACCACGGATCTGGATACCGACTTTACCGTGACGATCCAGTAAATAGAGAAGAAAGGAGCCTGCTGCATCAGTCGGCCTGAGAACCGTATGCGCTCCTGGTAAGATGGGCAGGTCATAGAGGGCTGAAGTTGATCAAATAGAAAACAGCCAACAGTATCCTGCAAAAGAATACTGTTGGCTGTTTTCTATTTACTATTCACGGCAGATCAACTCCACTCCCGATCCGCCGAATCTTTAGTGTTCCAGGTATCGGTGGGTGCAAACCAGGTTGTACCTTTCCGAAGGAATTTTTTGGCAACTTCCTCGTTCAGTTCAACGCCTAAACCGGGTTTATCGGGCACTTTCACGAAGCCTTTTTCGGTGATGGGCTTCATGCCCGTAATCAGGTCTTCCCAACCGGCAACATCCACGCCGTGGTGTTCGAGGGCCACAAAATTCTCAGTAGCAGCCGCACAGTGAACGTTCGCCATCATACAAATGGGCGAACCGGCAAAGTGCATGGCCATGGGAATGCCTTTTTCTTCGGCATAATCGCCAATTTTCTTTGTTTCCAGCAACCCACCCGACGAGGCTAAATCGGGGTGGATCATGTCGATGGCTTTGGCGTCGATAAGTTTAATAAATTCTTCTTTAAGAAAAATGTCCTCACCCGTTAATGTTGGCGTGTCGATGGCGTCGGTAATCTGCTTCCACTGGTCGGTATAAAACCAGGGCACGAGGTCTTCGAGCCAGGCCAGCCGGAAGGGTTCCATCGCTTTCCCGATCTGAATGGCCGTGTTTACGTCGAAGTGGCCAAAGTGGTCGGCGGCTAAGGGCGTATCGTAGCCGACAATGTCGCGCACTTTACCAACGTGTTCCACTAATTTGTCGAGGCCCTTCTTCGTTACCTGAATGCGGGTGAAGGGGTGCTTTGTATTGGCGTAGTTGCCGAGCTTACCCGATTCGCGGTCATTCCATTGCTGCTTTACACTCCAGTTGTTGGCGTTTACCAGCATATCGGGCTGGCCAGCCAGCATACCGATGCCAAAATCCATTTTCAGAAACGTATAACCCTGATCCTTGCGCTTCTTCATATTCTGGGCAAATCCTTCGTAGGTATCCGCTTCGGGCGTATCGGCATAGAGCCGGATAAAGTCGCGGTATTTACCACCCAGTAATTGGTAAGCGGGTACATTGTAGGCTTTACCGGCCAAATCCCACAAGGCCATCTCAACCCCACAAACGCCCCCAGCCGCCCGGCTGTGGTTACCAAACTGCTTAATCTGCTTGAATATCTGCTCGACATTACACGGATTTTTGCCCAGTATCCGGCTCTTGAGCATCAGCGCGTAATTGGCACTTGCCCCATCGCGCACCTCGCCCCAGCCGACAAGCCCCTGGTTGGTGTCGATGCGAATGATCGGGCTGCTAAACGGAACGCCCTGTAGAACAGCCACGCGCATGTCGGTGATTTTCAGTTCCGACGGTTTGGAGTCGCGGGAGACCTTCTGGGTAATGAACTCCATTTCCTGCTCGTGTTTGCCATCGAAAAGCATTCCGAGCGACAGGCCGCCTAAGCCCGCGTTGCGGATAAACTCCCGGCGGTTGGGTGCGTCGGCGGAGGTAGGGGCGGGCGATGCGAAGCGCGATAAAAAGTTTTTCATAAGTAAGGGTTTCCTGGTTTTTGGCTAACTATTCTATAAAATAAGTCAATGGCAGTATTTTACTTATTCAGTTGTCTTTTTGGTGTAGACCTAAAAGGTTTCTGAAACCTTTCAGGTCTTTCCTAACCCTGGTTTTCCTAATTTTTCAACCCCCTCTGAGCGTAGTTTCACTGACCCTTTTCTACCAATTAAAGCCATGATAAAGAAGTTTTTACTACTATTAACCATTACTCTTTCAGGGAGTTTTTTGGCCCAGGCCCAACGGGTCGGCTCATCGGCTGAATTTGTTACTGCCTTAACGGCCAAATGGAAGGGCGAACGCACACCCGACGGTCGTCCGAAGGTGCCCGATTTAGTGTTGGACCGCCTGCAGAACTGCACCCTGGAGCAAATATGGGGCTATCTGAATAACAAAGGCTATCGCAACCAGGTCGAAAAAAACTGGATAATTCTTAACCCTGGCCAGACCATGACGGGCCGGGTCGTAACGGCGCAGTTTATGCCTACCCGCCCCGACCTCGACAGTTTGGTCAGATCGCAGGGCAAAGCCGAAGGCCGTTCCCAAAAGGGGGGTATCAACATCTGGCCGATTGACATCCTGACGAAAGGCGACGTGTATGTGGCCGATGGCTACGGCAAGATTAAAGATGGTACACTGATTGGCTCAAGCCTGGGCAATGCTATTTATGGAAAAACGGGCAAGGGCGTTATTTTTTACGGGTCGGTGCGGGACATGCAGGAGTTGAAGGACACAAAAGGGTTTAATGCCTGGGTAAAAGGCCATGATCCGTCATACATCAAAGACATGACACCCACCTCCATCAACGCACCCATTCGCATTGGTGAAGTTACGGTGATCCCCGGCGACGTCGTGTTTGCCAATGAGTACGGAACCGTGTTCATTCCGGCCCACCTGGTCGAAGGCTTGGTGTCGGCGTCGGAGATGACGGCCCTGCGCGACGAATTTGAACGGGTGCTTCTCCAGCAGAGTAAATACCCGTCCGGCGAGATACACGGCGACTGGTCGGCCAAAATCAAAGACGAATTCAGAGCCTGGGTAGCAAAATACCCTAAGAAATTAGCGATAACCGATAAGGATTTGGAAGCCTATCTGGCGAAAGAGCATTAAAATAATTTCCCTCACCGCCCCGGCGGTGAGGGAAAGCTATGAACCAAAATCCTAATTCTGATTAATTTCCCACAAATGAAATCCAGCCTTGTTTTCTTCGTTGCTCTCCTTGTTATTTTTAGCGTTTCGGGCTCCTTATACGCCCAGACGATTCCGAAAGATGAACTGGTTTTTTTAACCGCCGACTGGAAGGGCGAACGCTTTGCCGATGGCCGACCCAAAATTCCAGATGCTTTAGTGGAACGGGCTAAACATATTGGTCTTGACGATGCCTGGACGGTTCTAAAAAATGAAGGCTACACCAACCAGTTTGAAGGCAACTGGAAATTGATACAGAACGATGTGCCGGTGACAGGGCGGGCCGTTACGGCTCTGTTTATGCCCAGCCGCCCCGACGTTGAAAAGCGAATTAAAGACCGGGGAATTACTACACAAGGCCGAAAGGGAAATACCAATACCTGGCCAATTGAAGTGCTGACGAGAGGTGACGTGTATGTAGCCGACGCGTTTGGCAAAATTGGCGGAGGAACCCTCATGGGCGCTACGCTGGGCAATGCCATTTATAGTAAAACAGGTAACGGAGTCGTATTTAACGGAGCAGCCAGAGATTTGCAGGAGCTACAGAACATCAAAGGATTCAACGCCTTTGTGCGCGATTTCCATCCGTCGTTCATTGAGGAGATGGTGCTCATGGGCTTAAATTCCCCCATTCGCATCGGCCATGTGATGGTCCTGCCGGGCGATTTGGTGATTGCCCAGCGCGAAGGGGTTCTGTTTGTTCCGGCTCACATGGCCGAACGGGTTATCACTACCTGTGAGTTCGTTACCCGCAAGGATCAGTATGGTTTTGAGATGGTTAAATCGGGGCGCTACACCACCGGTCAGATCGACAGCCAGTGGACCGACGAGATCAAAGCTGATTTCCTGAAGTGGCTTGGTCAGCATCCTGAGTTAGGCAGTATGTCCCGGCCTGAATTAGACAAAGTGATGAGCAAACGAACCTGGTAGTTTGATTATTACGTCGTTGCCAGTTCCGGCTGTTCGGGTGTTAGCCCGGCCTGTTTCATGAACGCACGCAGCAGATTCTGATAAGCCTGTACCTGCTTCGTCCGGTGCGTTTCGCTCCACCCCAGTTCAGCCGCCATCAGGTCGGCAACGGGCGGAGCAAGTTGGGATGTGAATTGCCAGTCGGCCAGTTCGAGCCGCCACCGGCGAGCCAGCACGTCGCGGAGGGTAACGGCCATTTCTTCCCGCACCTGATGAACGACTTCGGCCTGAATAAAGGGCTGACTATCCGTTAGTTTCCTGGCCAGTTCCGGCTGTTGCTGCGTTAGTTGCGCCACACGATCAGCACGGGTGCCGTAGGTACGCATCAGGTGCTGACAAACATCTGCCGGAAGGTTATACCGGCTTTGCAACAACTGCCAGTCCTCGAAGCGATAGTGTTCGCCCCCAACTAAATAGTGATTCTCGGTGCTGCCGCTCACGGACTTCTTCAGCAGTTCCCCGGCCCGGTCGATGGCGTCCTGCGCCATCAACCGATAGGTTGTCCATTTCCCGCCAAGCAGGCTTAGCAAGCCCGATGCGGGGTCATGTTCAACTTCGTGGTCGCGGAGCAGCGTTTTCGTGTCGGCCCGGCTGCTGACAATCAGCGGACGAATACCACCAAAACCAGCCTGCACATCCGCCCTAACCGGAGGTTTAGCCAGATAAGGCCGAACCGTTTCGAGCAGATAATCGACTTCGGCAGGTTCGAGCACGGGTTCCTGATTCAGGTTTGAGTAATCATTATCCGTCGTACCAACAAATACCTTATCGCCAAAGGGAATCGCAAAGACGACCCGTCCATCCGTTGTTTTGGGAATCAGAATGGCGTGATCGCTATTCAATGTTTCGCGGGGCAACACAATATGAACACCTTTGCTGGGCCGGATGCGCGGCTCCAGAGCCGGGTTTGCCAGCAAACGAATACTGTCAGCATACGGTCCGGTGCAGTTTAGGAACACCGTTGCCCGAACCTCAATTGTTTCGCCTGTGAGCTGATCTTCGATAAGGGCGGCTATGATGTGTTCGTTTTTGCGGACAAAGTCAGTCACGGCGGCATAATTAACTACGGCGGCTCCGGCTTCGTCGGCAGAGTGGGTGAGTGCCAACGCATAGCGGGCATCATTCAGTTGCCCGTCGTAATACAGCACCGCACTGTGCATTTGGCGCGTCAGCATCGGACTTCGGTCCAGAGCCTGTGCCTGGTTGAGCCATCGCCCTTTCGGGAATTGGTCGTGCCCGGCAATAAAGTCATAGAGGGTTAGGCCGATGGTCATGTACATACCCTCGAACCAACTGAAAACGGGCGTAAGAATGGCTAATGGATGAGCTAAATGCGGGGCATTTCGGATAACGGTCCGGCGCTCGGCCAACCCGTGCCGCACCTGCCGGAGTTGGGCCAGGTCGAGTTTTTTAATGGCCTGCTCCAGATAACGAACGCCCCCATGAATTAGCTTGGTGGAACGGGAAGACGTCTCGCCCGAAAAATCGCCCCGGTCGATCAGGGCAACACGGTAACCCCGCAGGGTTGCGTCTAAGGCAGCACCGGCACCACTGGCACCAGCCCCAATTATGCAAATATCAACCGTTTCCTGCCGTAGCCGCTCCCAGTTTTTTTTCCGATTCATAGGGCAAAGATAAGGGAAAATAGTGTAGGGACCGGAGGAGAGGGAGGAAGGAAGGAAGAGGAAAAAAAGGGTGTAATGTGCGTAGTGCATCCATGCCCTTTCTTCCCTCTCCTCCGTTCTTTCTACCCCGAAAAGCTCCGGCTGCGACCCCCAAAGAAACCGCTGCGGCCACCCGATGGCCGGGTAGTACGGGTAACGCGGGAGGCACGAACGTTTTCGCGAACCTGGTTCGACCGATTGTAGACACTGGAGTTTGCATAAACGCCAGCCCCATACCGACGTTCATCGGCGCGGTACTGCGGAGCCGTTGAGCGACCCAGCATGTAGCCTAAACCGCCCCACAGCAGCACATTGGCCAGGCCGTTATGATGCTGATAGCCGTTAGGATTGTTCAGGTAGGTACGCGTCGACTCGTCGGTTTCAACGAGCCGTTTGGCAGCCTCGACACTCAGGGTATCCCGGTGTCCGTCGAAGTAGTTGACGATAGCGCCAGCCTGACCGGGTTGGGCCTGTACTTCATCGGTGATTTTGAAATTGCCGGGCGCCGTTTCGGTGATATAGGTCCGAACACCCTGCTTAAAGCTGGTTTCGGTTTGCTCAGTTTGATCTTCATCGGAGTTACTGTTGCTGCAACTCTGAAGCACAGCGGTTCCGTTGAGTAGCGCGAGACTTAATGTAGCACTGAACGTAATGTCTTTGACGCGCCGAAGAACGGCCTGTCGACGAAGAGGTGTCATAGCCTGATATAGTGGTAATTATCCACTAAACTACGGCTTATGGCTGAGGGTTACAATTGAATACGGATGAACCGTCGGCAGAGCTTGCCTAACGGTCGTTAGAACGGACGATACCGATTACCGAATAACACGGCTACGCCCGCCGATACGCTGACAACATCGACAACCCGGTTGCTGCTATATTTTGAACTCTCGGAACGATTATCTGCGCTGACCGCCGTTGAGGTGAGGTTATTGAAGGTGAAATCGGCGCGGCTGTAGTCGCTGTTCAGATGTAGGGAGATGCTTCTGCCCAGCCGGTAACGGAGCGACAAACCGCCCCCCAGGGCCAGGGCCGTACTCTGCGAACCGGTTGTTTTCACCGACATTTCCGTTCGGCCGAAATTGCCACTCATGGCTGTATTCGGCAAAACGGCTAAGGCTCGCCCGGCCAGCAACCGTGCATCGACCGAGAAGCGACCACCAACTGGAATTGAGATATAAGGGCCAGCCATAACGGTCATAATTGACCAATTATCGGCTTTTGCCGTCCAGACATCGGTATCGTTTCGATACAGCGAGTTGAGCATGGCGTTCGTATTAACCGAATTTCGGTGCTGTTCGCCACGAACCATCAGCCCAACAGGACCCGCAATCCGGTAGCCCACCGATACATTGACCGCAAGCCCTTGCCCAGCCATGCAGGCCTGATCATCGACAGGCGAGCAACTGCCGAATCTGCCAACGGGCAAACTCGCTCCCGCCGATACAGCAAAGAATCCTTTTTTATCCTGATGCGATAGAATAAACGTCTTCTGGCAAAAGGCAGCGGTGGTTATACCGGCCGCCAGCACGGTAATGAAGAGCTTTTTCATGGCTAATTGCTTGTTGGGTAACTCGTTACGAGGATACCAAACAAATACAGTGCCACAAATTGGCGAATGAGTGAAAGAGCGAAAGCGTGAAAGCCATCCGGCAGATTTTCACGCTTTCACTCTTTCACTCATTGCTAAATACACGCCGTTTGTCCAGCCGAAGCCATCCTGGTTTGGGTACTCGCCCCCGCCGGTGGTCAGGGCCGCATCGACAACATTGTATTTTTCCATCATTTTACCCGTTGCCCGAAAAACTTTGTCGTTCAGGGCCAGCCATCGGTCGCGGCCTTCATTGGCGGTTTCGGTGAATTCATAATTTAAAAGCCCCTGATAAACAATCCACTGCAAAGGTGCCCAGCCGTTGGGCCAGTCCCATTGTTGCCCGGTTTGGTTGAGCGTCGTTACCCAGCCACCTGCCTGTAGGAAATCTGCTTTGAGCCGGTCATGAACACGGGCGGCCTGTTCGGGCGTTGCCAGTCTGAAAAATAAGGGGAACGCTCCGGCCAGGGTCAGGGCATCGGTTTGGCGACCGGCAACTGCATCATAATCATGAAAAAAGCCGGTTTCTTCGTTCCAGAACGTCTGTTGAATAGCTTTTAGCCGGTCTTTAATCAGCCAGTCATAGTCATCATAAGCCATCTTATACTCACCACCATACAGCGCTGCGTCATGGAGCGTCGTTTCGAGCCGGTAGAGCAGGCAGTTTAAATCCACCGGCACAATATCAGCGGTATGAATAGACGTCATTGTTTGCTGATCCGTAAACCAGCGACTGCTGAAATCCCAACCCGATTCGCAGGCCGCGCGGATGTGGTTGTATAACTCTTCGGGCACGATGCCGAGCGGTTCAGTCTCTTCAGTGAGTTCGATTTCCTGCCGATACGCTTCGGGGCGGGGCGTAGGCGTGTTATCCCAATACCGGTTCAAAATCTGGTTGTTCGCTCCTTTCACCACACGTTTAATAACCGGCTGTGCGTCCGTCAATGTATGCCAGCCATCCATCCAGAAATCATATTCCCGTCGGAGTTGCGGCCCGTATTTCACCAATATTTCTTTCCCGGAAATTTCGGCCAGCAGACTCACCATCAGCGCGAAATAGGGTGGCTGCGAGCGGCTCAAAAAATACGTCCGGTTGCCGTTCGGAATGAAGCCAAACTGGTCGATGAGGTAGGCGAAGTTGTCGAGCATATCACGGATTAAATCGACTTTCTCCGATTCTTTCAGACCGAGCATGGTAAAGTAGCTGTCCCAGTAAAAAATCTCGCGAAACCGTCCGCCGGGCACGATATAGGAGTGCGGCAACGGAACCCGTGAGCTTCCGTCTACCGGCGCATCTGCCTGGCGGGTAAGTCGATCCCACAGGCGATCGATGTGTTCGGCCGTGCTGATGGTCATATCGCTCACATAATCGCTGTGCGCCGGGCTACCGTCCGCTTCATCCGGCAAGGTGAACTGTTCCTGCACAAATGCGCTCAGGCTGAATCCGGGTTTATGTTTTTCCGTTTCGTAGAGTGCGACGATAGCCGCAGGCGTTTGTTTCGGCACGCAGTCTACGAAGGTTTTAGAGTCTGTGAAAACGTGGCCGAGCTGCACATCATGAAACAGGCTGCCGAAGATCTGATCGGGCGATTGCGGGAGGGATGAAGTTGCCAAAATAGAACGAAGCTGGTTTAGGTAGTGTAACGAATAACGGGATGGTTTGGCCCTGACTGCACAGGGCGAAGTGGCAAAAATGCGAAATGCCCGTCAGAATAGTGCGAAAAAATAATGGCGGGAAAACCGTATGTTTATCGCCCTAAACGTTAGACGTTGTTTGGGACCCAAAGAGCGTCTTCTAACCAACCTATCGGAATGAGCCACTGGCGTATTAAACTCTCGCTGATTCTTAACTATTTCGTGTTCGCCATTCTGCTCAACAGCGTCGGAACGGTGATTTTGCAGGTTCAAAACAATTACGGCGTCTCGGAGTCGTCGGCCAGTGTACTCGAAGCCTTCAAAGATTTGACCATTGCGGTGGTGTCGTTTCTGATAGCTTCCTACATCACGCGCATCGGCTACAAACGGTCCATGCTGGCTGCGCTGGCCCTCGTTACGGCGGCTTGCCTGCTGATGCCGCAGGTTCCGGCTTTCTGGACGACCAAACTGCTCTTTGCGGCTACCGGAGCTGGTTTCGCCCTCATTAAGGTGTCCGTTTTTGCCACCATTGGGTTAGTCACGAAGGACTCGAACGAGCACGCCAGTTTCATGAATTTTTTAGAGTCGTTTTTCATGATTGGCGTATTGTCGGGCTATTTTCTGTTCAGTGCTTTCGTGGATGACACCAACCCGCAGTCGACCGCCTGGCTAACGGTTTATTACATGCTGGCGGCTATTGCTGTACTTGCCTTTGTGCTACTGCTGACGACGCCCATCGACGAGTCGAGTGTGAAGCACGAAGCGTCAAAAAGCCTTGTCGAGGACCTGGGCGATATGCTTCGGCTGGCCATTACGCCCGTTGTGCTGGTGTTCATCGTGACGGCTTTCGTGTATGTATTGATGGAGCAGGGCATTATGAGCTGGTTGCCGACCTTCAACAGCAAAATTCTGAAACTGCCGACTTCGCTCAGCATTCAGATGGCCAGTATTCTGGCGGCTTCCACCGCAGCCGGGCGGTTTGGGGCGGGCGTGTTGCTGGGCAAAATATCCTGGTACTGGCTGCTGATGATTTGTTTGGTCGTGTCGGCGGGGTTGGTATTAATCGCCTTACCGTTAGCCAGTTCGCTGGACAATCGACCCGTTACGGGCTGGGGCGATGCGCCCATCGCTGCGTTCATTTTCCCGCTTATTGGTCTGTTCATCGCGCCCATTTATCCGGCCATCAACTCCGCTATTCTAAGCAGTTTACCCCTCCGTCAGCACGGGCCAATGGCGGGCCTGATTGTGATTTTCTCGGCCCTCGGCGGCACAACAGGATCGATTATTACGGGCAACGTGTTTGAAGCCTACGGTGGCCAAACGGCGTTTTATTTCTCGCTGATTCCCATTGGTTTACTATTGGTATTCATCACGATTTTCAGCCGAATGCAGAAGAAAACGGGGCAGGAGGTAAAGCCGATGGCGGGGGTTGGCGGGCACTGAGTTTTGATGTATGATATAATATGTATGATGTATTTTGGCGGTTCCACCAGGCAAGTAGTTCCAGTGGAAGCTATTGAAAGGGTCTCAGGCTCGTAGGCGACTTATGGGAAAGTCATCTACGAGCCTGAGACCCTTTAAACGTTATCCTGATTTGTTAAAAACGAATCGCGGAAATAATTATGGATGAGTAAATCTCTTCAGAGTAGGCCATTTACCGGAGGTTGTAATCGTTACAATCCAGTCATCGGCTAACTTAACTGTCAGGGTAGATTTATCGCTCTCGTTAGCGAATGGGTTGACGGCCATTACGAAAGCTTCATCCTTACCATTCGGAATTACCTTCACCTTTTTTAGGACAATATGTTGCTTGTTAGCAGCCCGATGTAAAATGGCGGTTTCACCTTCTTCATTTAGGAAGGAAGTGGTGCTCCCAGTCAAATTAAACGGTGCATCCTGAGCATATCCTCCGTCTAAAATAGTGTTTACCTTGGAGAGTTTATACTCGGCCAGATTGACGTGTTCGTTATAATACTGTGGCTCCCGAGGGTAGCAATGGTCTCGCATCGTAGTGGATATAGGAGTCGGACTGTGATTAGACGTTTCCCAATAATCGCTCATATCACCCCACGGACAGGCAAGTTCGGGATTGTTGGTTGAACTGGCCTGATCGTGAAAAGGACTGTAGCCATCTGTTACCAAGTAGGCCAGATACGTTTCCATTTCCACAGCAGCAGCCGATTTATAGCGACGGGCATAATGCGATACCCAGCCTTTACCCGGAATCTCACGTTTCAGAGTATAGCCGATGTCATAATCAGCTCCTGGCCAAGCATAAGAAATAATTCTCTTGCTGTTCCCAACTACTTTACGCATAATTCGGCTATCGTGAATCATCGAATACGAGCGGTAGAGTTCATACTGATTATTCGGTTCAAATGTCTCCCGGCCATAGTCGTCCAACAACCATACATTATATAGATTTCGTAAACTAGCCGGTGTACCATTCTCACGAATAAAACCACGATAAGCCTCCGTGACTGCAGTATCAGGATTGCTATACTGCCTTACATACTTCCTATGAAGCGGATTAGGTTGCCCATTTCCTGGATCTGGGAACCCCTTATTATTTACTATATTCCGGTAATAATCCGTGACCAATCGACCCGGATTTTTATTAATCAGTGCTTCATGATACGTGTAGAATTTTCGTAGAGTAGCATCATTATCACCATCCCAGTTAAGGCTAACAACCGACCAATCGCGTGCTTGTGTCTCAAAGTCAGTAAAATACAGAGCTGGTATTCCTTGCTGGGCAGCAGCTTGGATATAACCATCCGATAATCCTCTGAATGTTGTCCGATCTATTGCGGTTGAACCACCATCCCATGGCTCACCATTGATAACCTGCATCTTATTCAGGTTAGTTTCCGAAGTATTTTTCCCAAAGTGTGTAGCACCCAATGCTTTCAGTTGGCTGTCTTGGTGCACTTCATTATACTTCACTTTGACAGTTATCTTGCCTTTCAAAGTATCATGTGCAGGAACCATAGCTACACTATTGTCAATATAGTTCTCTGAGGGAACGAACGATGTAGGAGTTTCAATAGCATCGGGTTCATTCATAGAACCGGGGAGAATAAATTCCATGCGGAAGGCTTCAATATCGATTTTTCTCCAACTATCGGGACCCTGCCACCGCGTCATTTCTACAATATACCGACCACCTCGATTCCCGAGTTTATAGCCATTTGCGCTTAATAAACCCCCGGAACCATCAGGTACATGTGCTCGATTAATATTATAATGCCGGGGGCGATTATCTGTATAATTCGTTGCCTTTTCCCGAATCCACCAATCGCCAGTAGCGTCCTGATATAGCTCTGGATCGAATACACCAGGTACGGCACGGCCTACATAAAAACGGGGAGTGGAAGTATTACACGTTGTATTTATAGCCACTGTAGCCGTTTTTATACAGCCGGATTTGGAAGCGGTTACAGTGTAGGAATAATTACCTGTAGTATTGGGCACTGTTGCATTAACTGTCTGACTGTTCGAAGTAAACCCGTTAGGGCCAGTCCAGGCATAGGCTACTCCGCTACAGTCAGTACCGGAACAGGTTGCACTCAGCGACACCGTACTGCTACAGGCAGGATTGGTATTACTTACAACGGCTGTGGGCGTGAAGTTGCACGGCTTTGTATCGAGCCCCGCAAAGTTTTGGGTGGCATATGTCTGACCACTCCACAGGGTGGTCGGATTGCCATCAAAGGCTTTCGCATAGGAGTAGTTCTGCGGTTGATTAAGGTGAGCTGATGCTGAACCAAACGGCACACCCATAAGCTTTACACCATTCTTCCGGAATTCCAGTTCCATCAAATCACCATAGCTGAAGTTTTCGGCGGAGGCTAAAAAGCGTATGTAACGCCAGTTGGCGGGCGGACTCAGAGAGTATTCTGTCCAGGTGTCTTGAGCAGGCAGAGAGGTGGGGCTGATGGTGTACAGCGTAGTCCAGGTCGTGCTATCAGGAGAACTTTGAAAGCTTCCTCCCAAATAGCGAGACATACAACAGTCGAAATTGGACCGAGTCAGAATGCAAGCCTTAAATACGTCTGCAGTTGACTTGGTATCCAGCCCTGCATAGTTTTGGGTGCCGTTTACCCGGGTGGCCCAAATCGTGGTCGAATCGCTATCAAAGGCACTCGAATAGTGGTATTTTGATTCGTTAATATGCACCCCCGTAGAGCCAAAAGGAACACCGGTCAGTTTCTGACCATCTCGCCAGAATTGCAATTCCACCAGGTCGCCATACGCGTTAGCTGAGGATACGTATCGTAAGTATCGCCATACGGTAGGGGTATTTAGTGGATAGTCTACCCAGGCATTCTGCTGTGGCGGAGCGGTGATTGTACCCAATAAAGTCCAGTTCGTTTGGTCATCAGACCCTTCAAAGGTTCCCCCCATATACCGGGATAAACAACAGTCGAAATTGGGCCGAGTCCGAATGCGAGCCGTAGTACTCGCCACCGTCACAGTCACGTCCTGCTGGGTGGTGCAACTACCTGAGGTTAGTGTCACCCGATACTGATAGGTGCCCGCCTGAGTCGGCGTTACCTGGGTGCTGGCACCGCTGGCAATGATATTGTTCCCCGGCAGGGATCGCCACTCATAACTCGCCCCCGAACCACCCCCGCCACTGCTGATCTGAATGTCATCCAGCACAAAGGCATGCTGCCAACTGGTGGCGTTGGGGACTTGTATCGAGAAAGGCACGCTGCCCGTTGTGGTAGCTGTCCAACTCCCGCTCAGTTGCACCCACCCACCCGTACAGCTTGGATTTGAAGCACCAATGCTTTGGCTGGCCATCTCATAATCAATATCGTTGACCTTAACCTTCAACTTCAAGGTCTGCTGGGTAGCCCCACTGGCCGGATTGCCCTGAAAGACAGGCTTGGCCCACACACTAAAGGTGTAGGTTGTGCCATTTGTAACACTCCGTTCCTTTATCCAGACGCTTCCCGCGTCTTCTCCCCGGAACCGCAGCATCTTGCCCCCGCTGTTGCCGGTGTGATCCGTCAATGAGCAGTAGGCACTGTTATCCCCCTCCTGAGCATTACTGACCACGCTGATCTGGTCCGTATAACTAGATTGGAAGTCGGTGTTGGGTGCCTGCCCATCGAAGTTGGTGCTGTACAAGGTCGAGCCACCCCCGCCACTACACCCTGTGCAGGCGGCTGACAAAGTCACCGAACCGCCCACGCTCACAATAGTTGAGCTGGCCTGGGCTGACAAACTGATACCAGCGCAGGGGTCAGACAGGCGAGCGGCCCCGTCGGATTGAGCCTGGACAGTGATTTGCAGGCGTGCTTTTTCCTCATACAAACTCTGGCTATTCGCCTGACCATGACTTCGCAGCAGCCGGAACGATAGCCCTTCGGTAGGCGCGGTGAAGTGGCCCCGCAGGTGATACGTGGCCTGTGTTTTGGCCGGGTAGGTTAACTCCTCCGTCACGTACTCAGCAAAATCGCCACCGGTGGCTTGAAACCCAGCAGGCGTAAGCAGTTTTAGGGTATAGGCATTCGAGCCGGGCAGAAAAAACATCAGGTTGGGTGAGAGACCCATTAACTGAGCCGTTATAGTCAACTCAATCTCTTCACCGACGGCAACCTGCCGTTTATCGGCTTGCAGCGTAAAACGGATCGGGTCGTTGGAGGCAGGAGTCTGTTTGCTCCTCGTCCGACGCACTTTACTTTTTGGTGCGGTCTCCTTAGGTCGTTCAGGAGCCGACTTGAGGCCCGGCCGTACAGTGGGGTTATCGGGCCGTAGCCGGGCCTGACTGACGTAATTGATTAACAGCACCAGCGCGAGTATAGGCAACAGCCAATACCTCAACCGGTTTGGGAGTAGTGCATTCTTCATAACTTTTTGGTTTACTTGGTTTGTAACGTATACTGAGCACCACAAGCAGGATGGGAATTGAGCAAAGCCTGGTGGCAAAAGCATCGCGTATAGCAAGGCTATGGCTTAGTCCCTTTCAGGCTAATGATTGCGGCAAGAAAAGGGAGATTCTGCGGAGGACAAACTTTTAGCGACCGATACTTAATTGGCAACGGCATATACTTATCCATCTGCGACGAATTCAATTCGTCGCAGATTTAGCTGAATTCATCGAAAATTTAATGAAGAGTATGCTTTCATATGACAAAGCACTTCTTAGCTTTGACTTGTGCTTTCTGCGTTCTGGTGCCTTATATGCCAGCCCGTTAACTGCTTAGTTAAGCATCTTATGTACAGGTATATTTCAAGTAGGCTAATTCAATTCCGCTGGTCAAAGTTGTTTCTACATCTGCTGGCCTGGTCGATAGCATGGGTACTGGCGAGTTGGATATCGTGGAACTATTTAAATAACAGTGGTAAGCACCAGGCTGAATCAAATCAGGTCATTTGTGTATGGTTAGGATTGAAAGATGTCTTGATTCAAATTACCTGTTACTACTGGATCACACGTCTAATTATTCCGGCAGCTATTAACCGTCGTTGGTTTACCATGACGCTTCATTTATTTCTCGTCTATATAGTCACAGCCCTTGGACGACACTACATGGCACTAGAAATTGGTCATTATTTTGCTGGTTATAACGGGCGTCTTGATGGTCATGTAGTACGAACCAGCGAATATAATTTCTTAGAAATTACTACTAATTTGAATCATTTCTTTGATACCTGGATCTATGTTTATAGTGTCATTCTGGCTCCTGTATGTATAAAAGTGATAAAGGAGATTTATCTGGCCAAAAGCCGTTCCCTGCAGTTAGAACTGAACTTATTACGAGCGCAAATCAACCCACATTTTGTGTTCAATACGTTAAACAATATTTATTCGATTATCGAGGAAAAAGATAGATACGCTGCTGATGTATTATTGAAATTCAGCCACATTCTGCGCTATACATTTTATGAAACCGAAAAGGATTATATCCACCTGCACCGAGAGGTCGAGTCCTTGATGGCCTATATCGAACTGGAAAAAATTCGCCATGATCAGACTGTAGATCTGCAACTGACGGTTGCTGTTGACGAAGCCGAACAGACCTTTCCTATTGCTCCCCTATTACTGGTTTCTTTAGTCGAGAATGCGTTTAAACATGGGGTCAATTCAACCATTGGCTCGTCGTGGGTCCACATTACACTCAGGGCAAGCCAGTCCGTCGTACAGTTTGACGTAATCAACAGTAAACCATCGTCTAATCCGGTAGTTTTTGCAAAGACGCTTGTCGCCACTCATCAGGTTGGCTTGAGTAATATCAAACGACGCTTAGAATTACTTTATCCGAAAAATCATGACTTACTAATCACGGAGTTGCCCGATACATACTCAGTACAATTAACCCTTACTCACCATGGAAAAACCGATAACCTGTTTACTGGTCGACGACGAGCCATTAGCCCGGAACCTGCTTGAACGCTTCATCTCCCGCGTGTCGTTCCTTAAATTAGGTGGTATCTGTACCAATGCAGTCGATGCCATGGAGAGATTATATGACGTTAAGCCGGACTTGCTTTTTCTAGATGTACAGATGCCAGAGGTAACGGGCTTTAGCCTGCTGGATATGTTAACCACCAATCGGCCACAGGTCGTCTTAACAACAGCTTATCCCCACTATGCCATCAGTGGGTTTGACTATGCGGTAACCGATTATCTCCTTAAACCTATCCGGTTTGAACGGTTTTTAACGGCTGTTAATAAAGTGCAGGCCCAAGTTGATCATTCCCGAACCCAACCGCCTGAGTTAGCCGCAGTACCAATCAATATGGCCCTAAATCACAACTCAGTTTCTGAGCTTGTAGACCCGTACATCTGGATTAATATAAACAAAACGAAGGTTCACTTAAATACGCAGGAAGTACTCTTTGTTGAGAGCCTGAAAGATTATGTCGACTTCCATATGCCTGCTCAAACAATAACTGTTCGCACGGCCCTGCATAAAATTGAGCGACTCCTGCCTACCCAGCAGTTCATCCGCATAAATCGTTCCTACCTCGTCCGGCGGGATGCTATTCTGGCCGTGCACGGACATATGGTCGAGCTTATCAATAAAAAACAATTACCCATTGGCATTAGCTATCGGGAGAGCATTCGGGAGAAATTAAAGTAGCCCTTTTGCCCAGTCTACAACGTATGAAACAAACTCCGGATTTCTTTCACTAAGGCTCGAAATTCGGGCTTGTCGATGAGGCCCGGCTGACTGTAGAGACCCATGTCGATCAAATCGTAACTATGCTTGATGCGGGCGCCGGGAATGCACTGATTGTTTGTGCCGTAGTCGCGGCCCATTAGCCAGAGCGTATCGGCAACGGCGGCTGTGGCTTCAATATCGTGCGAAATGACGATGACCGTATTGATTTCGTTCAGGTGAGCAATCTCGCAAATCAGCCTCGACACCTCATCGACCATGTTGACATCTAAGCCACTGAAGGGTTCATCGAGTAACAAAAAATGTTCGGACGAGAGCAGTTGCTGGGCAATGGCGATGCGTTGTTTCTGCCCACCCGACAGTTGAATGGGATACAGGTGCTGTTTGTCGGTGAGGTTGAAGCGGTCGAGCAGATAGGCCATGCGTTCTTTCGCTTCGGCATCTGTTTTATATAACTTCCGGGCGGCTACCATCAGGTTGCCCGCCACGGTCCGGTGCCCAAAGAGCGGGTAATTCTGCTGCACAACGCCCACCATGCCCACACCCACCGGTTGCAGTGGAGTTCCCAATAGCACCTGCCCCGTGGTGGGGGTGATCAAACCCGCCAGTATCTCGAAAAATTTGGTTTTACCAACCCCCGACGGCCCCAGAAACCCGACGATCTGGCCGGTGGTCTTTCCAGGCTGGGTAACATCCCTGATTTCGACGTTCAGGTCTTTCAGAATAGGATTGCCGCCCAGTGTCAGGCTGATGTTTTCGGCTTTAAGAATGATGCCGGACCGTTGAAACGTAGTCATTATTGAGTTAATTGGAAGGCAAAAGAACAACCAGCGGCAGCTATTTACCGTTGGTCCAGCGACAAACGGGCGTAGGGACAAAACAGGTTACGCATAAACCCAATGAGTTGGTCTAAGCCAATGCCAACCAGTAAGATAACGAGTTGGATAGCAAACACGGCATCTAAATGGAAATGCTTGTTCTGGTTGAGGAGCAGCGTACCGATGCCGCCCTCGGAGCGGGAAATGCCTTCGACCAGCGTCAGCATCATCCAGGAGATGGCGAAATTTTGTCGGATCACTTCAAACACGACATCTAACCGGCCCAGAATCACCACCTCCCAAACCACCTGCCATTCGGGCATTCGCAGGGTGCGGGCATGGGTAAGTTCATTGCGGGTTACAGACTGCACGACGGCGACCATGTTGGTGACGAAGAAAACTGTAATCCCGAATACCAGCAGATACACTTTTAGCCCGTGGCCTGAATGGGTCATCAGCGTGAACACGAACGACAGCCCCACCAGCGTCAGAAACCGGAATTTAGAAACCAGAAAGGCAAAAGGCCGAAAAAAAGGAATGACGGTAGCGTAAGCAATCGTTAGTGAAATCACAATGGCGATCAGCATCGACTCGATACTCAGGGCCATGCTTGTCCAGAGTTCATCCAGCAACCCCTCCGACGAAACTAACCGGCCCAGGGCCGACAGAATCTCGATGGGCGTAGGCAACAGGGGCGAGTTCGACAAAAACCACAACAGCATGGCCACCAGTACCTGCACTCCTACCATGAGCAGAAACGTGGGCCGGTGAACCCGGCCGTTGGGCTTTATCAGTTCAGCATATTTGTTCATTGCAGGTGCTTTATTTCCCCATGATAATGGTAACCCGCCGGTTCTGGGCGCGACCAGCCGGGGTAGCGTTCGACACGACCGGATTCATCTGACCGTGTGCAATGATGCTGACACGACCCGACGGGAAATTGCTCGGCGACTTTTTCTCTAACCACTGCTTCACGGCGAACGCGCGGTCTTCGGAGAGTTGCATATTGCGGTTGGCATCCCCCACATTGTCGGTGTGTCCGTGTACTTCGACCCGCAGGTTGGAGGCCACTATGAGGTCGTTGAACAAGGCTTCCATTTCACGCTGAGCCTGGGGCGTCAGGCGGTTATTACCCGACTCGAAGGCGATATTCCACGACTTCTCCGACACCTTCTGGCGAATGGCATCATCGTTTTTGAACGTGAGTTTATCCGCCGATGCCTGATTGGTTGTTTTAGCGGCTACCGCCTTTAGGTAACTCAGGTCGATCACATCGTCGGCAGCCGGGTAGGTCGGCATTAATTTGGGATACAGCTTTTTGGCTACGTCGCCGAAAACCGTGTACACAATTTTGAACACGTTGGTACTGCCCTGCCCCAGGCCAAATAATTCGAGATTATCGCCCAGATTGTGTACCCGCGAACCACCCAGTTCAACAACCTGCCCCTGCTTATCAGCCTGCGACACACCGTTGTAGTATTTAACCCAGTAGGGACCACTTTCTTCGTTATAGACCTTCGCCGAAATATCGCCCGCTTTGTTCAACGCTGCCGAATAACTTTTAACCTGATCGCCCCCGGTGGCAATGCTGCTGATGAGGTTTTCGACAGTCGGGCGGTTGTCTTCCATCCATTTTTTAATCCCGATTACCACGCAGGGCATTTGCGAGCGGTATTCTTTGGTCGATACAATCGACACCAACCCACCTTTCTTTTCAGCCACCATCACGTCGCCGGGTGTCCAGGTGGCTACGGCGTTGACGGGTACGTGCCGGGTTTCGCCAGTGGGTTTTCCGTTCACGACCACGGCGCGGTCCTCGGCATAATTGGAAATGTATTTCTGAGAGGCATCGATATACGAATCAGCCGCTACGAAGTTCATCGCATCGGGGTCGTAAGTCTTTTCGTCGGGGTTTACCTTGATGTTGTTATCACCACACCATTTGACCACGATGTTCCAGTCGCCATCACGCAGGTAAGCCGCACACAAACCACCTTTGGCCGTCTGCGGATTGTCGCGCCAGGCTGCGGGTCCCATCAGTTTATCCTCGCCCAGCGACTTGCCGCAGGTATACACAATCTGGGCTTTATATTCCGGTCCTAATTTTTCGAGTTCCGGGTTCACACCGGCCAGAAAAGCCGGGGCGCCATCGCCCATAATGGACACAAACTGCGTTCCCTCGGTAGTAGCCGGGTTGGTTTTGTATTCCGACGCGAATTTGATAAGCGAGGCCTGCATCTGCGGCACGTCGTCCTGGCGGGTAAGGTGCAGGTTAACACCATTTTTTGCCATAATCGACCCCTCGGTCGTTTGAGCACCCCCATTGGCGAACAGCAGGCCCATCTGGGCATTCCAGGCCCACAGTTGCCAGCGAATTTCGGGTTTATCGGATTTGGCCAACTGGTCGGTCGGCATGGTTGCCTGAGCAACGGCGGTAGCTGCATTCTGCGGGGCATCGGGCAGGTCGATGCGGCTGATTGTCTGCGATTCGGTTACCTGTTTTTTGGTAACGTAACCACTATCTAAAATAAGCCATTTAAGGCCCCATAACCCACCCAGAATAGCTAATGTCAACAGGATTCGACCTGGTACTGTTAATCGGCTCATTTGTCGTAAAGGTTAAAGCATGAAAAGGGTTATACAAGTTGTCAACAGGGCAAAAGTAGCCGTTTCGATTGTATTCCTGGCAGTAATTCATACGAGTGGTCACCCGATTGGGGAATAGGTTACGGGGAATGACCAGCGGCTACCACTCCTGCTTACAAGGAAATGAAATTCGCCATAAACTATCCAATAAAACCGATACCGGCAATTACAGCAACAATCACCGAATAGAAGAGTATATCATTCATCATTCCTTCTTCTCATACCCCGGCCCCATGAGCAACTGACCCGGTCGCTGACCGTTGTGTTTGCCATGTTCAATAACGGGCGTTCCGTTGACCAGCACCCACGCAATGCCGGTCGCGTAGGCATGAGGCTGCTCGTAGGTCGCGCGGTCGGCGATGGTCTTCTCGTCGAACAGGACAATGTCGGCGGCATAGCCGGAACGGAGCAATCCCCGGTCGGTGAGCCGGAAACGTTGAGCGGGCAGGGATGTCATTCGGCGGATGGCTTCTTCGAGCGGAATGATTTTCCGTTCGCGCACGTAACGACCCAATACGCGGGCATTGGTGCCGTAGGCGCGCGGGTGCGGCATCCCCGACCCCAGTTTAGCCACACCCGCATCCGACGCAATCATAGTATTTGGGTAGCGTAGAATGGTTTCGACGTCGGTTTCCGACATCTTGTGATAGACCATCTGAATCACGTTCAGTTTGGCCCGTTCCATCAGGTCCATGATTAAATCAGCTTCTGTTTTAGGGGTGTTTTTGCGGCCTAATTTCTGGTTGATCTGGCTGATGTTCATACCGTTAAAGGTTGTATCGGGCTTGTAGCTCGCAACAACGGCATAGTCATAGTTTTTACGCAGGTCCTTCTTGAGCGATTCCAGCATTTCGGTCCGAATTTTAGTTCGCGATACCGGATTCCGAAACCGAGCCAGCACGGCCGAATCGCCATCGGCCAATGCCCAGGAGGGCACCATACTCTCCAGCGATGTGCTGGAAGCGGTGTACGGATACTGGTCGACCGTTACGTCCAGCCCTTCGCGCCGGGCGGCTTCCACCAACTCAACGGTTTCGGTGCTTTTACCCCACAGCGGTTTGCTGGCGACTTTAAAATGCGAAATTTCGACCGGAATCCGGGCTTCCCGACTAATCTGAATGGCTTCTTCGATGGCTTGTTTGACGTTCTGCCCCTCGTTGCGGATATGCGAGGCATAGACGCCCCCGTAGCGCGACGCCACTTTGGCTAAGTTGACCACTTCGGGCGTGCGGGCATAGGTGCCGGGTGTATAAATCAGGCCGGTCGACAAGCCCATGGCTCCATCTTTCATGGCCTGTTCAACCAGTGCTTCCATATCGGCCTGTTCGCGGGCGGTTGGCTCCCGAAAAGCCATTTTCATCACTTTCATCCGAACCGAATTATGGCCAATCAGCGAACCGACATTGACGGACGTCGTTAAGAGTCGAAGCGCATCAAAATAAGTGCGTAGGTTGGCGCTCGACCCGCCACAATTGCCCGTTATCACGGTGGTAACACCATCATGAATGAAGTTAGGGGCGCCAGGCTGTGCTTCCAGACTACCTTCTACGTGGGCGTGTACATCCATGAAACCAGGCGCTACAATCAGTCCTGTTGCGTCAATCGTCTGCCTGGCATCGGCGGTTGGTATGGTTCCCACCCGAACGATTCGCCCGTTCTGAATGGCTACGTCGGCATACACCCACGGATTACCGGCGCCATCAATTACCCGGCCATTTCGGATAACAAGGTCATACGGTTGGGCGTAGGTGAGACAGGGAACAATCAGGCCGAGAAGGAGCGCAGGGAAACGGTGTTGCATTGGTTCGGAGAGGATGGCTAAAGAGGACAATCAGCTATCAATATGGATGTTTTTTGGATTGCAACAAAATGTGACTCGCTGCTCGGTGGTCATACTCAGCAGAAAAAAGGATATATGCGCTGGCAATAATTCATATATTTGATCCATGGCCAGTACACTTTATTCCAACCTATGACCGACGACGAATGCAATGATATAGTAGAATTGAAAAGGATTGTATCAGGCTATTTGGCCAATGTGGAGCAACAAATTTTAGAATATAGTCCACACGCTGATAAGGCTATTTTTGATTTCATGATTCTAAAGGCTCGACGCTATCAGCAAACACTAACCGAAATAGACCGACAATTACAAAACGAAGACTAATTATGACTGAGGTACAACGAACAATCAATAGGCTGCTGGCTCACGAAGCGCAGGCCAAGACAGAGCAGGAAAAATCAAAAGCACATATTGAACTACTACGTTACCATTATTTTTTATCAGCAGACGACCAGGACAGCGTTGCCGATGTGATGAAGCCGACCTTAGACGAACTCGCCCAAATCTCAACGCCCCCTGACCCACTGATCCAGAGGGCTGAAGAATTAATTTCCCGTATCAAATCGCGGGTGCCCCAATCCTAACGAGCGGAGTTTATTCTGTTCCTGCTTCACGCATTTCATGAGACGGTTCCTACTTATTTTGCTCCTGCTGGGTTCATTTCTAATGAGCCTTGCTCAGTCTGCGAAGCCCATTTTCCCGACGCCATTAAGTCCGCGTCTGGCCAATTACCAGATTGACGTAACGCTGGACCCGGCCACGAAAAAACTCACAGGCCGCCAAACACTCACCTGGCGCAATCCATCGACTGATGTGATTCGGGAGTTGCAGTTTCATTTGTATCTGAACGCCTTTCGCAATGAAAACTCCACGTTCATGCGCGAGTCGGGCGGGCAGTTGCGGGGTGAAGAGATAGACCGGGATGCCAACGAAAATTCGTATGGGTCCATTGATGTCGTTTCGATGAAGACGCGAGGTGGTGAGTCGCTGGCCTATCAATTCATCCAGCCTGACGACCGTGCAACGGGGGTGCGGCCTTCCGACCGCCGGAATCAGGACGATCATACCGTGATTCGGGTGCCCCTGAGCAAGCCCATTGGGCCGGGCGAAACCATCACGCTGGACATCGTCTTCCGGGCAAAGCTGCCCAAAATATTTGCCCGCACGGGCTTCAGCCGCGACTTTTTTCTGGTGGGCCAGTGGTTCCCGAAAATTGGCGTTTATGAACCCGCTGGCACCCGCTACGCAAGCGTGGGCCAGTGGAATTGCCACCAGTTTCATGCCAATTCGGAGTTCTACGCTGACTACGGGGTTTATGACGTAAACATCACGACCCCGAAAGATTACTGGGTGAGCGCCACCGGGCTTTTCCAGTCGGAAAAACAGCATAAAAACGGCACCAAAACGCTTGTCTATCATGCCGAGGATGTGGTGGATTTTGCCTGGACGGCCTCACCCCACTTTCAGGTTGTTGAGGACAAGTGGAAACGGCCTTCGGGTGGCACCGTCAGCCTTGAATTGGTCATGCAGCCGGAACATCTGCATCAGGCAAAGCGCCACTTAGAGTCGGCCAAAGCCGCCCTGACCTATTTCGATAAACACCTCGGCCGGTATCCCTTTCCGAATCTAACCATTGTTGACCCTCCGCTCCATGCCAGCGGCTCATTCGGTATGGAGTACCCAACGCTCATCACGGCCGGAACTGCCTGGTTCCTGCCCGATGGGGCGCACTTCCCCGAACAGGTGGTAATCCACGAATTCGGGCATCAGTATTTCATGCAGTTGCTGGCGTCCAACGAGTTTGAAGAAGCCTGGCTCGACGAAGGGTTCAACCAATATTACGAAAGCCGGATTATGGACGAAACCTATGGCGTCCGGCAGTCGGTAATCAATTTACTGGGCTTCCAGATGGGCGATATGGAAAGCGGGCGGGATAGCTATGTTCACCAGGATAACCCCGCTCTTGGGTCATCGTTTGGCAATACGTGGCAGTTGCCCGACGGGCAGTATGGCGTGCTAACCTACATGAAAACGGCAACCTGGCTCCGAACGCTGGAGGGCTTAGTCGGTCGGGAGGTGATGGACGAAATCATGCAGACGTATTTTATCCGCTGGAAATTCAAACATCCGAATGCCAACAGTTTCATCGCCATCGTCAACGAAATTGTTCCGAAGCGGCTCGGTCAGAACTGGCCCGTTACCGGGTACGGACCCGACATGAACTGGTTTTTCGACCAGGCCCTCTACGGCGATCAGGTTATTGATTACGAACTCGCTTCGCTGGTAAACAGGCAGGCCGATGGTCGGCAGCAGGCCGTAGTTACGGTGCAGCGCAATGGCGATGGCCAGATGCCGGTGGAGGTGCTGGTGCATTTCGACAACGGCAAAGAAGTTATGCTGTTTTGGGACGGTAAGGGCCGCGAACGCCGGTTTACACTCGCCGAAGGCGCGAAAGTGGCGTGGGCGAAAGTAGACCCGAAGCAAAAGATTTATATGGATACGAACCTCAACAACAACAGCTTAACGCTGACACCCTCGTCGGCTCCGGTGGCTAAATTCGCCACAAAGTTTTTATTCTGGATCGAGAACTGGATGCAATGGCTGGCCTGGCTGGCGTAAGTCCTGATCTTTTTTTCGTATCTTGTCGGTAACTAAGCAAGGAAGCAGATGAGCATTCAGGAAATGAAAAGTAAGATTCATCAATTAGTGGATGACCTTCAGGACGAAACGATTCTGAACGAAGTAAGCCGAATTTTATTGGGAGAATCAGAAAATGACATTCTTGACGACTTGACCGACGAGCAACTGGAGGGGATTGAAAAAGCCCGGGAGGAGATTCGGAACGGTAATTATGTCACACTCGCTGAACATAAACAAAAAATAGAACAATGGCTGTCGGCCCGAAGATAATTGTATCCGCTTCGGCGGAGGCCGATTTACAAAAAGTCATTGAATTTTTAGAAGAGCGGTGGTCGCTTGAATTAGCCATTAAATTCATTGACAGTTATTATCAAAAACTGGATTTAATTGAATCAATGCCGGGGATTGGTTTTATTTCTCAAAAAGATGCCAATGTCAGAAAAGTAAATATTGACAAGTACAATGTTATTTGCTACGAAACAGCTAATGAAATAATAACGATTCTTCGTATTCAGGATAGTCGCGGCAATCCCGCTCAGAACCCGTATTGACTAATGAGCTTTTCTGAAATTACCACACTCCTCACCGAACGGTTTGGGTCTGACATCCAACCCAATACCCAAAATCCACAACCCTATTTCGCCCTCCCAGCAGAACGATTGGCCAAGCTTTGCCAGTTTCTGCGTGATGATGACCGGCTGTTTTTCGACTTGCTGGCCTGCGTCACAGCGATTGATAACGGCCCGGAAATCAGCACGATGGAGGTGATTTATAACCTGACGTCCATTCCTTACGGGCACAATCTGATGCTGAAAGTCGTAGTGCCGCGCACTACCAGCGAAACGAACCTGCCCTCAGTGCCGAGTGTGGCTCATATTTGGCGAACCGCCGACTGGCACGAGCGCGAAGCCTTCGACCTTCTGGGCATCCACTTTGAAAACCACCCCGACCTGCGCCGGATTCTACTGCCTGCCGACTGGGTGGGCCATCCGCTCCGAACCGATTATCAGGAAGAAGAACAGTATCACGGCATAAAAACGAAGTAAGCAACGCAATGAAAAATCTGTATTGGCCCTCGTTTTATTTACTGCTTACTGCCCCCTGCTTACTCCCTGCTGTTTCCAATGCCCAACCCGACTCGGTTATCGTTCAGGGGCGAATCGGGAATTTCACGGCCCGGCTCTACCGCGAATCGCCGACGGTGTTTATCAGCCGGAACAACATTTTGCAGGCGAATCGCGAGTTGGTGCGCCCGGCCCCGCTTAACGCCGACGGGACCTATCGGGTCGCTTTGCCACTGATTTACCCACAGGAAGAACTCTATTTTAACTACGGGCGTATTTCGACGGCGTTTCTGGCCGCTCCCGGCACGCTGAACATCGACTTAGAGGCTGATTCGCTGTTCACGGCGGCTGTACCGTTTAAATTTGGGGGTGTTAATGCACAGGTGAACAGCCAGTTTGCCCGCTATCAGGCATTTGCGGCCAGTTCTACAGACAAGCCCGACAACAAAAAACTATCCGAGCAGGTGGCCGATAACAGCGATGCCGAAACATACAGTACCGTTCTAAAGGCCTACCAAATGCCCTTCCGGCAGTTTACCGCCCGCCAGACACCGTTTCAGTTGGTATCACGCTGGATTCAGTCGGTCAATCGCTACAACGCGGCTGCCTTTGTTTATGACAAAGCCATGTATGAAAGCAATCAGCTACCCGTTTCGCTGACCGACTCCCTTCGTCCCCCCAACGATAAACTATTGACAGCCGCCCGCGCGTCGGCCATGAACCGCTTTGCCGAGTATGCCACCCAACGGGTTATGAATGAATCGACAAACCGCTCCAATAGTCTGTCGGTACGGACACTATCGAGGCTGCTTGAGCGATATGGCAACAATCTGACTGCCGACGAGCGTACCAAACTGGCCGAGTATGCCACCCAAAATACGGCCCGTACATCGGATTTGCGCTTTTTTGACCGGTTAGTCAAACGCAGCCCCGACACACTGCAGCGGTTAGTGAATTACGAAACCCTCATGCAGCGCGGTCGGCAGCAGTTCGACAGTTTGGCCCTTAATTATTTAGCGGCCTATTGGTTAGCCAGTTCTCTGCCCGGTCTGACACTCAATTTCGCCCGACTGCTCTACGACTACGCCCGCCCCCAGGTGAACGACCCCCAACTGGCCCAATCGCTTGATGAATTATATCGACTCGAAGTGAAAGACAGCACCCGCATCCGGGCGGCTATGCAAACGCTGCAAAAAGCCAGTACAGGAACCAGCAATCTGGAAATTTCGCCCAACGTATTCGTCACCCGCGACAGCAATCTGGATGGGTCGGCCCTGCTCGATCGGGTAATCAACGCCAATCGCGGCAAAGTAATTTATGTGTTGCTCACCTCCCCCGCCAACGAAGCCGGGCGGCAGGCCGCTCTCGATGCCCAACGGTTGCGTGACGCCTACAGCCCGCGCAATTTCGCGCTGGTTTATCTGCCCATGCCCGGCGACGATAAATCGCTTTGGCCCGAGATAGCCACTCGCTACAACCTCTCCGGCGACCATCTGCTGCTCACCGACGCGCAGCTAATGGAGGCCGTCGAACGACTGCGGCCTGACAATGAACTATCGGCAACGGTAATTAACCGAACGGGTAAGATCGTCAAGCGAAACGCACCCTTGCCGGGTGATTTTGGGGAAGTGAAGAAAGTGTTGGAAAAGAGTTTGTAGTTAGCTGGCGCACAATTGGTTATGCACAGCCCAAAGTGGCGGTCAGCCAATCATAAACCACAACCTACAAACCATACTGATCCAGCAGATATACCAGCGATGCCATCGAAGCCGCGCCAAGTTCGAGTTCACGCTGGCTGACAGCCTCAAACCGATCAATCGTTGTGTGGTGATAATCGAAATACCGTTGTGAATCGGGTTTAAAGCCAAACAGCACCGTACCGGGTTGCGCCAGGGGGCCAATGTCAGCCCCGCCCCCGCCGGGGCCAATGTCGGTTAGGCCATAAGGTGCCAGCAACGGTTTCCAGCGTATCACCTTTGCCCGTTGCTCTGGTGTTCCAACAATCCCGAAGCCACGCGGGGTGAAGCCGCCGTTATCGGACTCAATAGCGGCTATGTGCTTTTCGTTGTTTTTCTTCGCCAGGTCGGCGTATTGAATGCCCCCGCGCAGGCCGTTTTCTTCGTTCATGAACATGACCACCCGAATGGTGCGTTTGGGCTGGATACCCAGCGTTTTCAGAATCCGCAGTACCTCAATGGATTGAACGCAGCCCGCTCCATCGTCGTGGGCGCCTTCGGCTAAATCCCACGAATCCAGGTGGCCGCCTACAACAATGATTTCGTCGGGTTTCTCGCTGCCCTTAATCTCGCCGACAACGTTGTAGGATTTGGCATCGGGCAGGGTCTCGCAGTTTTGTTTGAAATAAAATGTCAGGCCTGGATTTTCGGCTAATGCCTTGCTTAGCAAATCGGCTCCGTTGGTGCTGATGGCTGCCGTTGGAATCAGGGGAACCCCGGTTCCGTAGCGCATGCTACCCACATGCGGGTTGTCGTCGTGGAGATTGGTCATCGACCGGACAATGGCTCCAACCGCGCCAAGTTTAGCTGCTTCGGTGGCCCCATTGGCGCGTTGGTCAACAGCTCCGCCATAGGCTTCAAAGGTGTTGATTTTGGTGGGGTCCATCGGGCGATTGTAAAAAACAAGTTTACCCTTTACTTTATCAGCACCCAGCGCCCGCAGTTCCGGGAAACTTTTCACCTCAAGGATGCCCGCTTCGACACCGGCTGGCCCGGTTGCCACCGACCCGCCAAGGGCTGCAATGGGCACCGCAATTTTTTGTTTACCCGTTTGAATATATGCTACTTCTTTAGTGCCCCGTATCCAGTGCGGCACCATCACATCCTGCAAAAACACCCGGTCGAAACCCTGCTGTTCCATCACCTGCTTTGTCCAGTCGACAGCTTTTTGCGCCCCCTCCGAGCCGCTCAGCCGTGGCCCAATCTGCTTGGTCAGGTAACGAAGCCATTCGTAGGATTTACCATTGGCCAGCGCTTCGTTGTAGATTCTGCGGATGGCAACAGAGTCGGCGTTTTGGGCATAACCGTAGCCTGCCACCAGGCAAAAAAGGAGCGTAATCGTTTTTTTCATGATTAAGCGGTTGTATCGATTAAAAGGGCAAGGTAGGCAAAAGATGGGTTGTCAGCCAGTTTTTACGAGATAATGGCTCTAATCAGGTTAGTTGTAGCCAGCGTTTGTGTGGACATAAAGATGCATTTGTCCTTATTTTTCTTCACCTTAGATTTACCGATGTCGTACCGCCAAATTATTACCCGCGAACTCGAGGTGGCCTTCTCCAGAAACGCCCAGCCCATTTGGTTTCGCCTGGCCAAATACCTGGTGCTGGGCGTGCTGCTGTATGTGTATTGGAACACATCGACTCTGTGGTTGTGGCTGGGCATTAGTACCGTAGCCGGATTGATTCTGCACATCTGGTATCGCTATCAGACCAAAGGCTGGACCCGTAGCTATGGCGGCTGGAATTACGAGAAGAACAAGCCCAGGCAGCATAGGAAAATTCAGTAAAGAGTCGCTAACGCAGCATCCAACTACGCTACTCCGGCGTCAATCCATTTCTTGCCTGAATAACCAATTGCCGAATTGAAACCAGATGCCCAAACAGTACAATCGGAACGACTACGCCTGGCAACCCAACAAACGGAAACTTCAATACCCCCACATTAGGCTGCTCGAAGGCGAGCTGCTGAAAGGGAACCGGCGCCGATAGGACGGCGAGTGCCACAATGTTAATGAGCAGCAGCAACGCCAGTATATGCCAGACTACTAATTTTCGGCGGTTAGACGAACTGGAACGGGTTGCCCAGCCACCAGCCAATGGAGCTGTGAGACCAGCCAGTATATCCAGATTCCGGCCAGCAAACGTCATCAACTCAGGGATCTGGTCATACATAAATAACCCAAATAACACTAACTCAACCGGTATTCGAACGACGTTCAGATACGTTAGGGTGCGGATAGGCAACCGGTCGATGACCCGACGCCCTCCGGGGGCCAGAAACAGGACGGCAATCAGCGTGAACGGCGGCAGGATTATCAACAGAAAACGGGGTGGAACGGCGTTAATCTTCAGAAAAAAATCGGTTGAGGCCACTTCCAGAAGCAGCGTGATCCAAAGCAGCAGGCCCAGCAGAATTCGCCCGGCGTTACTGGGTGCTGCCAACCGGATCGCGCGGTAAAATCCGGCCAGGGTAACGAGCAGGACAAGGCCGAAACAGGCCGACAGCCAAATAGGTGGGTTATCGTAAAGATGCGTGAGATTGAGCGGCATAGCTGCGTGTTTTTGACGTGCAGGGCAAAAGTAGTCCCCTCACAATCACCCATGCAACCCGCTCGGCAGCGATTTTGATGAACGCTCTCAATTCCATTAACGACTGATGGGGCAGTAGTTGGTTGTCGAAATCACTTTCTGAACGCTACAGGTCGATACCAGCTAACTATGACGGTTTCCTCCACCGGCTGCTGGTGCAGGCCGGGTATTCATGTGACCAGGAGTTTCAGGGCCTTTATACAAAAAAAACCAACTATTCTGTACTTTTAGAAGTTGTAGATGTCGGGTTAGTAGCTGATTAAATTTTGATGATAAATGAACCCTGAACCACCCAAAGACCGTAATGAGGCTGTGCATGCATTATCCAAATCGCCAACCGGCATCGTTGGGCTGGATGAAATAACGGGTGGAGGGCTCCCCAAAGGCCGGCCAACACTTGTTTGTGGGGGCGCAGGCTGCGGAAAAACGCTGTTCTCCATGGAGTTTTTAGTGCGGGGGGCACTTGAGTTTGGCGAACCCGGCGTTTTTATAGCTTTTGAGGAGAAAGTCGACGAATTAGCCCTCAACGTAGCTTCCTTAGGGTTCGACCTCCAGCAACTTCAGCAGGACAGGCTGATTAAAGTCGATCATATCCGTATTGAACGCAGTGAAATCGAGGAAACCGGCGACTATGATCTGAATGGGCTATTTATCCGGCTGGGCTATGCCATCGATAGCCTGGGCGCAAAGCGGGTTGTGCTGGATACCATAGAAAATCTATTCGCCAACCTGAACAATGAGGCTATTCTGCGGGCCGAGTTACGGCGGCTTTTTGAATGGCTCAAAGAAAAAAAAGTGACTGCTATCATTACCGGCGAACGGGGAGCCGGTACGCTGACGCGGCATGGTCTGGAAGAATACGTTTCGGACTGCGTTATTCTGCTGGACCACCGCGTCGATAACCAGATTTCGACCCGGCTGCTGCGGATTGTCAAATACCGGGGTTCGATGCACGGCACCAATGAATACCCATTTCTGATCGATGAGGACGGCATTTCTGTTCTGCCCGTTACCTCCCTGACGTTAGATCATGACATTTCAGACCAGCGGATACCGTCTGGCATTCCGGCATTGGATAAAATGCTGGATGGGAAAGGTTTTTTCAGGGGAAGCAGCATCCTCGTATCCGGGACGGCTGGCACCGGCAAAACCAGCATTGCCGCCAGTTTTATCCACGAGACCTGTTTGCACAATGAGCGTGCCCTGTTTTTGGCCTTCGAAGAGTCGCCCCAGCAAATTATCCGCAACATGCGATCCATTGGCTTTGACCTTCAGAAGCACGTCGATGCAGGCTTGCTGACGGTTCATGCCTCCCGGCCTACGCTGAACGGCCTGGAAATGCACTTAGTGGCTATTCATAAACTGGTCAGGGAGTTGAAGCCCCGTGTGATTGTTCTGGACCCCATCACGAATTTAGTGACAGTGGGGACGATGAGCGATGTGAAATCCATGCTGATTCGGCTGATTGATTTTTTACAGGCCGAACAGATAACCGTAATGTTTACGGCCCTTACCCGGAATACGGTCGTTACGGAACAGGCCGATGAAGGTGTGGCTTCTTTAGTTGATGCGTGGCTGCTGGTTCGGGATATCGAATCGAACGGCGAACGCAACCGGGGTTTGTACCTGATGAAGTCGCGCGGTATGAAGCACTCCAACCAGGTGCGCGAATTTGTGATTACAAGCCAGGGGCTGGATCTGGTGGATGTATTCCTAAGCCCCGATGGAGTACTGACAGGTTCGGCCCGGCAGGCTCAGCAATTGCAGGAGGTGACCGGGGTTGCCCTGCGCGATCATGCCATGAGCCGCAAAGACCGCGAAATCGAACGGAAACGCTTAGTGCTGGAGTCAAAAATTGCGGGCCTGAAAGAAGAGTTTGAATCCCTACAGGAAGAACTCAACAAAAGCTATATCGAAGATGAATTGCGAAAAGATATTATGGAAAAAAACCGTGAGCAGCTAATCCGCAACCGGCATAAAGAAGATTGAATAACAGTCAGTCAATCAATGAAAGAAACAGAATCACCCTGGGAATTGCGGCTCTATGTGGCCGGTAATACGCCGAAGTCAAATCTGGCGCTGATTAATCTGAAAAAGTATTGTGAGCAGTATTTGAAAAATAAATATGTCATTGAAGTGATTGATTTATTGGTGCATCCGCAATTGGCTGAAGGCGACCAGATTCTGGCCGTGCCGACGTTAGTTAAAAAAGTGCCCGAACCGATTCGGAAGATTATCGGCGACTTATCGAACGAAGAAAAGGTATTGGTGGGGCTGAACATTCGGCCAGCGAAAAAATAGGCGAATGGAACCACATCAAACCGAAGCGAACCATCCAGACGACGGTCAGCCGTATCAGTTGCATCTGTTTGTTACCGGGGCTTCGGTCAATTCAGTGCGGGCCATCACCAATCTGAAACACCTCTGTGAAACCTACTTAGCTGGCAAGTACTCGTTAGAGGTCATTGATGTCTATCAGCAGAAGGACGTTGCCGAACAGGAGCAAATTATTGCGCTGCCCCTGCTCATCAAACGCCAGCCCCTGCCCGAACGACGGCTCATTGGCGACATGTCGGATACAGAAAAGGTACTTAAAGGATTAGGGCTTTCTTATCAACAGGAATGAACGGGCTAAAAACCTACGAGGAACTTCTGGCCGAAAACGAACGCTTACGCTGGCAATTGGAGGAGGCTACCGAAACCATTCAGGCCATCCGCACCGGCCAGATCGACGCGCTCATTGTTGAGGGGAAAGAAGGGCATGAACTCTACACGCTGAAAACGGCGGATCAAACCTTTCGGGTTTTTATCGAAACCATGAACGAGGGGGCCGTGACCCTGAGCGAGGACGGACTCATCGTGTACTGCAATTCCATGTTTGCCTCAATGGTCGAACGACCCTCGTCGCAGGTGATTGGCTTACCCTTCGACCACTTTATAACCCAGGATTGCCAGGCACTTTACCAGACTATGTTCAAAAGCGGATGGAACGAGAAACGAAAGGTGGAACTTGCCCTTACCAGCAGTACGGGCCATAGCGTTCCCTGTCTGTTTTCAGTAACAACAATGGCGTTGGAGGAAGGCACTTCGCTCAGCGTGATCCTTACCGATCTAACCGCACAGAAAGAAGCCCAGAAGCGAATGCGGTCGAACAACGAACAATTGAAAAAATCGAACAACGCGCTGGAAATCAGTAATAACGCGCTCCACCTGTCGAATGCCAACCTACAGCAGTTTGCCTACATAGCCAGCCACGACCTGCAGGAGCCACTGCGTAAGATTCAACAGTTTGGCAGCCTGTTGAAAATGCGTTATGCCGCCACCCTGGGCGAAGAAGGCACAAACTGGCTTGAACGAATGGAAGGAGCCGCCCTGCGGATGTCGGTACTTATCCGGGATTTGTTGGCCTATTCCCGCCTGACAGTTCCCATCGAAGCCTTTGTTGAGCAATCATTAAACAAAATTGCTGGCGATGTGCTGAGTTTACTGGATACACTCATTCAGGAGAAACAAGCTACCCTGGAAATCGGCGACTTAGGAACCGTACCCGGCGAAGAGTTGCAATTAGCCCAGGTGTTTCAGAACCTGATCACGAACGCGCTTAAGTTTGCCAGGGCGAACGTGCCGCCCGTCATTCACATTAGCCGCCAAACGGTGAGCCGGGCCGAATTACCGAGACAGTATCAGCCACTGAACACCCATCAGTTTTTCTGTGCCATCCGGGTAAGCGACAACGGCATTGGGTTTGATGCCCATCAGGCCGAGCGCATCTTTGGCACGTTTCAACGGCTGCATGGGCGAAGCCAGTATCCCGGAACGGGTATTGGCCTGGCTATTGTTAAGAAAGTGGTCGAAAACCATCAGGGTTACGTAATTGCCCAAAGCCAGCCCGATCAGGGAGCGACGTTTACGGTGTATCTCCCCATTTGAGGAAACATAAACGTATTTTTCCGCTTACTAAAACCTTTCTCCGCTTTCGGCATGTCTGGTTGTATCTTAGACACGTTCACTAATTAGATCTGTCTATTCATGAAGCGTCGTACATTTATCCAGACAACCTTATTGGCTACGCCCTTCGCGGCAACGGCTCCGTTTCAGCCCAAAACGGAACGATCGCCCAAAGGGTTTAAAATCAAAGCCGGTGAAGGGCGCTATCATGGTCATATTCAACTGAAGGGGGTCAATTCAAACATTCAGGACGTCAAAGTGTCGGGTAAAGACACCAATGGCGATTTGGCCATATTTGAACAAACCTCGCTGTCACCCAAACGTGGAACGCCCCTGCACATCCATCCTCATCAGGACGAAATTTTTCATGTTCAGGAAGGTGAATACCTGTTTCAGGTTGGTGATGATAAGTACCAGCTTAAAGCCGGAGACAGTATTTTTCTGCCCCGAAAAGTTGCCCACGCCTGGACGCAGGTAAGCGACAGGGGGCGAATGACGGTGATTGTTCAACCGGCCGGAAAGCTCGAGGAGTTTTTTCTGACAATGGCGGGCTTGCAGAGCGAACCGACCAAAGAAGAAATGGTCAAACATTTTGCCGACCATGAGATGCAGGTAGTTGGGCCACCCCTGAAAGTTGACTAACTCAATCACTGAAAACGCCCGTCCACTCTACAGCAGACGGGCGTTTTTTGATTCTTTTCAGGGAAATTACATATTAATCGCCCGGTTGTCTGTGGCGGCTAAGCAGGCTTCTTTGAAGGCTTCGGTGTAAGTCGGGTGTGCGTGCGACATGCGGGAGACATCTTCTGCCGAGGCCCGGAATTCCATGGCCATAACGGCTTCGGCAATGATGTCGGCAGCACGGGCGCCAATGATGTGAACGCCCAGTATCTCATCGGTCTCTTTATGAGCCAATACCTTCACCAACCCATCAATGTCCATACTTGCCCGCGCCCGGCCAAGTGCCTTGAAGGGAAAGGAGCCAACCTTATACGGAATTCCTTCCTGCTTTACTTCTTCTTCGGTATAGCCCACTGCAGCCACTTCGGGCCAGGTATACACCACGCCGGGAATCAGCCGGTAATGAATGTGGGGTTTCTGACCAACAATGGTTTCGGCAATAAACGTCCCTTCTTCTTCAGCTTTGTGGGCCAGCATCGCCCCGCGAATCACATCGCCCAGCGCGTAGATGTGCGGAACGCTGGTGCGTAAGTAGTTGTCTACCTCAATCTTGCCTTTGCTGTCGGTTTGCAGGCCAGCCGCTTCGAGGTTAAGGCCATCGGTGTAAGGCCGCCGACCAACCGATACTAAGCAATAGTCGCCGGTAAGCGTGATCTTATCCCCTTTGGGTGTGTCGATGCTGACCACGACTTCTTCGCCTTTATTCTCAACATTGGTAACTTTATGACTGAAATAAAACTCAGTGCCAAGTTTCTTCATGGCCTTCTGAAGTTCCTTACCCATCGTTTTGTCCATTGTTGGAATCATCGAGTCGAAAAACTCCACAAACGAAACTTTCGCACCAAGCCGGGCATATACTGACCCTAATTCGGCCCCAATAACGCCCGCGCCAATCACAATCAGGTGTTTTGGTATTTCGGGCAGGTTCAGGGCTTCGGTCGACGTGATGACCCGCTTCTTATCAATCGGCATCGATGGAAACGACGACGGTTTCGAGCCGGTCGCAATCACAATATTCTTGCCGTTGATGATCTGCTCCGAGCCATCGTCTTTAGTGATTTTGATGGTATGTGGGTCAACAAACGAACCCACACCGTGCAGTTCGTCAATTTTGTTTTTCTTCATCAGGAAGGTAATTCCCTTGGTAGTCTGGTCAACAACGCTGGCCTTTCGGGCAAGCATCTGCGCCAGGTCTACCTGCAAATGGTCCAGTTTTATCCCATGCTCGGCAAAGGTGTGAGCCGCATTGTAAAAATGCTCCGAGGAGTCGAGCAGCGCTTTCGATGGAATGCAGCCGACGTTGAGACAGGTGCCGCCCAGGGTTGGGTATTTTTCAATAATGGCCGTTTTCAGTCCGAGTTGAGCACAACGGATGGCTCCGGTATAGCCGCCCGGCCCTGAACCAATGAAAATCACATCGTATTCCATGAAACAGTTGTTCTTGAGTTTCGGGTTTTAGGTTTCACGTCTTAAGTTCCTGTTGGCTTCTTCGATAAACCTGGGCCTTGTACCGTAAAACCTGAAACCATTATGAAGAAAGCATTGTGAGTGCAAATTTGGTTCAGAAATTGATTACCTAAACCGATTTGTAAAAATTCGTGTTGGTGGTTTCGTAAGGCCCTTTTCATTTGAGGTCGTTTTGTCCCGATTTATGCGCTTCGCTTATCCCCTTCTTGTGTTTATCTCGCTGGTAATCAACGGTTGTAATGATCCCAACCAGCAAAATCAGCCGAACGTTTATTACGATGTGTCAGGATTTGTGAAGCAGCAAATTGCCAGCCTCTCCGTTCAGAAACCGCCTGTAACTAAGATTGTTTCCCTGAACAACAGCCACAATCAGCAGAACACCCGCGACATCAACTGGAACCGGGAACTGGAATTGTTCATGCAGGCCGACATTAACAAGCCCGCTCTCCGCAGCAGCTATCAAATTTCACGGCCTGATTCGCTGACATTTCAATACACGCTAAAAAATTCGGAAGAACGACTGACGGTTCGGTCGCTGATGGTGAACGTCGATTCGGTAACGCATCGACCGCGCCGGATTGAAGCCGTTCTGCAAACAAATAATCCACTGTATTCATCCGAGCGGCATCTGCTGTTAGAGAGCGGATTAGCCAGGCCAGACCAGGCAAGCGGGCAATGGCGTGTGCGGCATTATAAACTATCGGGCTTCCAGAAATTACCTTATTTCGACAAAAACTCATTTCTGGTCGAAGGGCGATTGCCCTGAATCAGGCCGTTGCTAAATCCGGCGATACGGGCAGGATGAAAATAAAAGTTGTCCCCTGGCTGGGGTCGGAATGAATTTCATAGCGCCCCCGAATCAAATCCATCCGTGCCTGAATGTTATGCAGGCCCATGCCCGTTGCGTCAGCCGGGTTCATGCCGCAGCCATTATCTTTCACAATCATATTCAGTTCGTTGTTGAACCGCCGAAACAGAATATCAGCCTCCGTGGCTTCTGAATGCCGGATAATGTTGCTACAGAGTTCAATACAAATTGAATACAGATTAAACTCAGTTGTTTTGCCCAGGCGGGGCAGTACTGCATTGTCTAATCGGAAGGTAATGTTCTGGGTAAGGTTGAGTTTGTTGATCAAGCGTGTCAACGCTTCCGACAAGCCTTGCTTTTCCAGTTCATCGGGCTGCAAATTGTGAGATAAATAGCGTATTTCTGCGAACGCTTCTTTACTCATATTCAGCAGATTATGATAAATTTCCTGCTCCCGTTCAGCCATTTTTGCGGGATTCAGGGCCGACAAGCTGGCTTTTATAGCCGCCAGCAACCCACCCAGACTATCGTGTAAATCAGCGGCCATGCGCTTTCGTTCGAGGGTTTGTCCGCGCAGGAGCGCTTCTTCAATCTCCCGGTTTTTAGCCCGTAGCTGATCGTTAGCGAGCTTTAACTCAATGGTTCGGGCCAGTACTTTATCTTCCAGGTCATGATTGAGGGCTTCAATTTCCCGCTTCTGACGATTAATTAACCGATTTTTCCGGTAATAAACCGCCACAAACCCAAGCAGCATGGCCAGGCCCCCAACCAGAATGATCCGCATCAGGCTTGCCTGCTCAATGTCATGACTAAGCCGGTCAATATGCGCTCGCTGCTCTAAGCGGGTTTTCTGAGATTCGGCCCGAAGGCGCTCAGTTTCAATTCGTTGTCGGAGTTGGTTCAACCGGGTTTCGCCCGCCAACTGGTCACGCTCCGATTCGGCCCGCAGCCGGTCAAGTTCGGCCTGCCGACGCACATTAATTAATTGCTGCTGCTGAATAAACCGCTCTTTTTCGGCCGCCACCCTGACCTGGTTAATATCATATTTTTTCTTAACCGCCGACAACTCTTCGACTCGCCTAAGGGTTGTCAGGCTATCACGCAGCATACTGTATTCTTCATACATAGCCAAAGCCTGAGTCGGCTGATTGGCCAGCCGATAAGCCCGGTAAAGCGATTGAGTCGCCATCTGCCGGATGCGGTTATACCCCGCTTCGCGTGCCACGGCCACGGCTTTTTCGCCAAATTCTATGGCCAGTAAAGGTTGGTTGGTTAGCGTATAACATTCGGAAAGCCTTGCCCAAACGGCGGCCTGGCCTGGCCGGTCCTGAAGCTGAGTCCAGACGGACAACCCTTCTTCAAAAACCCGGATAGCCTGCTCAGGTTGATGCCGACTAATAAAAAAATCACCCAGCCGCTCGTCAGCGTAGGCCAGATTAACCTGTGAGCGCGTATCGAGCGCAATTTTTCGGCTGGTTTCGTAGTGTTGACGAGCCAGTTCATACTGTCCCTGGATTTCGTACACCTCGCCTATTTGCGTAATGACCTGACTGGCCAGGAGTGTTCGGTTTTTGGGGGTTAGCAGCGTATTATAACCGAGGAGCGTTTGTGAGAGTTGATAACTCGTCAGTGCGTTGTCGTACTCTTTCAGAAGTACATAAATATCGCCCATGTTCATCTGAACCTGCCAGCGGGGAGAGCTTTCCCGCGGTAGTTTAGCGCACAAGAGCAACGCCTTTTGATTGATGCTTAATGCCTGCGGATAATTGCCCTTTATCGTTCGCAGATAATGCTCCTGAAACATCATACCGCGCACTTCATATAACGTGTTGCGAAAGAGCCGTGCCTTTTCTTCTAACTGCCTGGCGTACAAATAACTACTGTCGCGCTGCTGCCCACGCATTTGCTTAAACACAAGGGCCATAAACCGAAGCCCTTCCAAACGCAGGGTGTCGTTCCGGCGACTCTTTGGCAACCGATTGGCTATTTGGCGGTGAAGGCGGCCTAAAGAGAGCAGGCTATCCATATAAGCGGCATTGCTCCGCCGGTCGAAGTTCAATTCCGGCAGTTTAGGACACGATTGCCCCAGGCTGGTATTCCACCAGCCGAGTATCAGGATGCCAAGCCAAACCGCCCTCATAGGTATCTGCTAACCTTTTACAAAGTCGATATGAGGCACTAAACTACTTATTTAATGCAGTAAATCAAGGCATTAGGGTAACTATAACATTATGACTATCAGCCTACCCGGTCGTGGGCACTGGTTAAGTCAACAGAAAGAACGTTAGCAACGATTAACAGGCTACTACAGAAAGAGCTACCGGCGGCTGATTAAAAAATTTGACTTATAATTAAACGGATGCGGCTCAATTAGAATCTATACACCGCTATCAAACGTAAGTACAATAATTTCTATGAATAAGCTATGTTTGGTAAAAATAGAAATTTCAGTATTTTTCCTTGTTAAAAATAGAAATTTTTAGAGGAAAAAGACCATTTGGCAGATTTTTTGCAGGATTTATTTGGATTTAAGCCGAAAAGTTTCTTACTTTTAAGGCTGTTTTCAATAAATCTCCTAAAAAACATAAAACCACGCACACTATCGGAACACAACTCTACGTTACCTAATTGTCTTACTGAAAATGGAAAAAGCCCAGGTAAACGACAGTGAGTTGATTTCCCTGTATATCCGTGGTAATGAAAAAGCCTTTGCTAAATTAGTGCAACGGCACAAATCGAAAATTTACACCACTATCTATCTTATCGTAAAAGATCAGTACATAGCGGAAGACCTGATGCAGGACACGTTCATCAAAGCCGTGGACACCATCAAGTCGGGTAAATACAACGAGGAGGGAAAATTTCTACCCTGGATCATCCGAATTGCTCACAACTTGGCAATTGACTATTTCCGAAAGGATAAACGCTACCCCAGTGTGGTGTTTGAGGACGGAAGCAGTGTGTTCAATACGCTTGAATTTGCGGAGGATTCAGTCGAATCGCTCCAGATTCGGCAGGAGACACACGAGCATTTGCGCGAATTGATTCAGCGATTGCCGGAACAACAGCGTCAGGTGCTTATTATGCGGCACTACGAGGAAATGAGTTTCCAAGAGATTGCCGATGCGACCGGCGTCAGTATCAACACGGCTTTGGGACGTATGCGTTATGCGCTGATTAATCTGCGCAAACAACTGAGCAAACGTTCGCCGAGTTATGATAAAAACATTTACCCAAGATGATGTAGTCCGGTATGTCTATGAGGAGACCTCCCCCGAGGAAAACCTGCTCATTGAGGACGCTCTTATGTCTGAACCGGAATTAATGACGTTCTTCCTCGAAGCTCTCGAATTACGGGCTTTGATGAACAAAATAGAACGCCAGCCCCGCCCTGATACGGTTCAGGCTATTCTGAATTATTCAAAAAATTATCCGGCAAACCCACCTGTTCGTCTACGACATTCGTAGCGGACAGATGAGTTTGTTATTTCCTGTAGCGCGGGTGAGAACCCGTGTAGCATATGGCTATACGAATTCTCACCCGCGCTACATGACCACTATGCTCAAAAAAGAACGCTTCCGCCGTTTTTTAGACTACTTCACGCAGCATTATCCCGAACCTCAAACGGAACTTAATTTTAGCAATCCCTATGAATTGCTGGTTGCCGTAATTTTATCAGCGCAGTGTACTGACAAGCGCATTAATCAGATTTCGCCCGCCCTGTTCGCACGCTTCCCGGAAGCCCAGTCACTGGCGGCTGCGTCGGTTGACGACGTATTCGTGTATATCCGAAGTGTGTCCTATCCCAATAACAAAGCCAAACACTTAGTGGGGATGGCTAAAACACTTATGGAGAAATTTGACGGAGAGATACCGGCAACAGTCGATGAGTTGCAAACGTTGCCGGGTGTAGGCCGTAAAACAGCCCATGTGATTTTATCAGTCGTGTACAACGAGCCGACAATGGCCGTTGATACGCATGTTTTCCGCGTTTCGCATCGGCTGGGGCTGGCTCCATTAACAGCCACTACGCCATTGGCGGTTGAGAAAGCCCTGATGGCACATATTCCAACCCACTCTGTTCACAAAGCCCATCACTGGCTCATTCTGCATGGACGCTACGTCTGCGTAGCGCGTTCGCCCAAATGTGAGATTTGTGCGCTGCGGGAATTTTGTAAATACTATGAACGAGTCGCTGGTGGTCAGTCAATCGTTGTGAGTAGTTGAGGCTTACCCTTATTGACTGAGCCCACCAGCGACTGTTTAGTACTGCTCCATACCCGCAAAGAAGAAACTGCCTTCTATCTGGGCATTTTCATCCGAATCGGACCCATGAATGGCGTTAGCTTCCAGCGACTTAGCGTATAGTTTCCGGATGGTTCCTTCTTCGGCCTGGGCCGGATTGGTAGCACCGATTAGTTTACGAAAATCAGCTACCGCATTTTCTTTTTCCAGAATCATCGGAACGATGGCCCCCGATGACATATAGGCCCGCAGGTCATTATAAAAAGGGCGTTCGCGGTGAACAGCGTAGAATTCGCCCGCTCGTTCGCCCGTCAGTTGCGTTTTTCGGATGGCTACAATGCGGAAACCCGCTCCTTCAATTAGTTTAATAATTGCTCCTGTGTGCCCGGCCTCTACGGCATCGGGCTTAATCATGGTGAATGTACGGTTCGTTGCCATTCCTGCTGGTTATATCCAAATTTTATTTGGCCGCAAAGGTAAGGACTTTTATGGTAGCGACGAACGGAATCCCCCAGAAAGCTCATTAAGACAACCCCTATCACTCACTAAATCGGGCGATAGGGGCTGGATTGTGTTTCGTACTTTATTAGTTCAGTTCAATAGTCCGGCATTGACCCTCCAAAACATCGACTTCTGCATTGAACGACTGGCCCGTAGCTGTTTTAAATTCAAACTTGTGCGTACCGGGCGTTACCTGAGTCGTGAGCGAACCCGGTTCACCACATGCTGGCGCTACTGTGCTGGCTTTAGTTAAGGTGCCAACGAGTTGGCCGTCCACGTAGCAGTTCGGTTTTAACGCGTTGATGTCTGACCGTTTTGTCCAGAACACTATACTGGTATTGGGTACAACATCACGCTCTTTTTTACAGGCAGCCAGCGAAAAAGTAAAGAACAAAGCAACAAGGATTGCACAGAGAATCTGATTTGTTTTCATTGGTTTTGATGGTCTATAGGATAAAAATGGATAGTGTGGTGCTTATTTGCGTTTGGCCGTAAATCGGAGTATGCCCTTAGGATGGTCAAGTCCTACTTCTACTACGCCGTTAGCATAGGAACCGATTTTTTCCGAACCGTTGTACACCTCAATAGCGCGGCCTACTCGCTTCAATTCAAAATTGCCGTAGTCGTCTACCGTATCCGACTGACCGCTGTTCGATTCATTAAAAAGCATAGTAGCCTGGCTGTCAGCTATGTAGCCGAACGAAATTTGAATGCGCCGACCAGCAGGCAGGTTTTGGGGAGATTCATTGTTGTAGCGATACTGTGTCACGACATAGTCGCCCGCCAGTTCAGCGGCTGGCGGAACGGCGTTAGCGGGGGCAATATCGGCCTCTTTCTTACTGCACGAAGCAAAAATGGATAGAGCAACCAGGGCAAACAGGGCATTACGAAGCGTTTTCATTGAATGAATTGGTTTGATTGTGAGAAAAGTGAATTATTGACGTATTGATTTAAATGATGACGACCTCGTAGCGAATTTGCCGGGCCGGTGTTGGTCCTGACTCGCACCGCAGCCAGGCACGACCGTTAATTAATTCGGTAGTTGCTTCACACGTGCCCGGAGTTGAGACACTGACGATAGCACCGTTGCCCTCGCGGAGTGAAGCCGTTAACTCGCCTTCATCCGCCTGAACAGTTACCCGAATGAGCAGGTAAGGCAACCAGGAAGGCAGGTCTTCAAAAAGGCCAATCATTACGGAGCCGGTCAACTCGCCGATTTTACCCGTGCAGATGCCATTGATCTCACTGTTATGGTAGGTCAGCTTCCGTTCTTGTTGTGGATGGCGAAGCCGCCCCGTCGTGGCTTCCCACTCGATGACGGGCAGGCTTGAATGCCCCACTTCAGATCCAGTTGACTCGGGCGAATCAGCCCAAACGACCGACGTGCGCTGGCCGCTCAAAAACTGTTTGACTGTGTTAAGGATAGACATGACTCGTGGCGATTTAGACGAGAACCAGACCTCTCAAATCGTCTGCCCCGCTGTTCGGTTTGGACGATGCAAAGGTGGCAGGTCGCCAGGGGGCTAAGCAAATTTTTGACCCATACAAAAGCCCTACAAGCCAGAAGAGTGAGCTATACAAATGCTATACAAGTAAAAATAGTTTTAATCTAAAAAACTGACTTTCAGTGTCTTATTCAATAATTATCACTTTTATTGTTTTTCCGGCTAAAACCGATAATGGAGATTGCGGGCTTCATTACATTGCTTTTTACGAGCCATTCCGTTACCAAAGTAAGGCTGTCATTTCCCGGTAAAGTATTGTCGAAACCACCAGATTATTCTAAATTCCCAATCTATTTCTGAACCCTCTTCTATGCGACCAGTCTACTGTTTCTTTTTGGTGTTACTTACCGGATGGAGTTATGGTCAAAAACAGTCTATGATTGACAGTTTGCTGACGGTTTTACCCCAGCAGACGGATACGGCCAAGACATTAACGTATGCTAAATTATGCTGGGAAATCGCCAAAACTGACCAGAGCCGGGCGCGGCAGTATGGTCAGGTCGGGCTGGCGTTGGCCCACAAATTGAACTATGGCCGGGGAGAAGTTGAAAACCTGCAAAAGATAGGGGTGAGCTACGGCCGGCAGGCTAATTATCCCGAAGCATTAACGTATTTTCTGAGAGCACTCCCCATTGCTGAAAAATTACCGAATAAGCCCCGATTAGCTCATTTATTAGAGAATATCGGGATGGTTTATACTACCCAAAAAGAATTTGCGAAAAGCCTTGCGTTCTATGACCGCGCTTTAGCACTTTATCAGCAGCAAGCCGATAAACTTGGTGCCGCCAACACGTATTATTGTTTAGGCGAAGTATATACCTATCTGAAGCAGTTTAAACGAGGGATGAACTCGTTTGAAAAAAGTCTGTCATTGTATGATCCCACACTGCAGCGGTTCGATTACGGAGCCAGCCTGAGCGGTATTGCCTGGGCGTTGCATCGGCAACACCGTTTCGCCGAAGCCATTCCTTACGACTTACAATGCCTGGAACTAATGGAAGCGGAGAATTTCCAGACGGGAATAGCAAATGCAGCAGATAGGCTGGCAATATCCTATTCGCAACAGGGCGACCATCAGCGAGCCGAGCAATATGGTTTACGGTCGTTAGCCGCTTGCCGGGCCGTTCATGACTGGAATCAGACAAAAAACACCGAGAAAACATTATTTCGAATTTATACAGCGTCGGGCAACCTCATCAAAGCAAACCAGCATTTCTCCGCCTTCGAGGCCGCTCAGGACTCCGTCTTTGGCCAACAGCGAAGTCAGGCTATCGCCGAGGTTGAAACGCGCTACCAAACCAAACTCAAAGACCAGCAGATTGCCGGACTGAACCAGAAAACGCAGTTGCAGCAATACCTGCTATGGGCAGGTGTGCTGGGCGGAATTTTGCTGCTGCTGGTGCTGGGATTACTGTATAACCGCTATCAACTTCGCGACAAGGAAAAAAGGGCGATTGAGCAGCAACATGGAGCCGAACGTGAACTCAGTCAGGCGCAACAGGAGAAATTACAGTTAGAACTTGACCTTAAGCACCGCGAATTAGCCAGCAATGCGCTCTTTGCCTATCAGAAAAACGAAATGCTCGGCGACCTGAAAGAACAGGTCGATGAGTTGCTGCTCGAACCCGACAAGCCCCAGAAACAAAAACTAAAAGCGATTCAGAAGTTTATCCAGAGCAACCTGCACTTTGAAGCCGACTGGGATGGGTTTAAACTCCACTTCGAGCAGGTCCATCCGCGCTTTTTTGAGAAATTACAAACGAACTTCCCCGATTTGACACCGAACGAACTGAAACTATGCGCCTACACCCGCATAAATTTGTCGAACAAGGAAATTGCCCGGTTGCTCAACATCAACAGCTCGAGCGTTGAAATGGCGCGGTATCGCATGAAAAAGAAGGTGGGCTTAGAGGGCCAGGCTACGATCAACGACTTCATCCAGACCATCTGACTCGCCCAGGCGCCCGGTTGGCGGCAATCCCTGCTTTCGGAAATTATTCGTACTTTTGAGTTTCGATTATGGCTTCGGCCATTTACATATGCTAGACATTGAAGCGATTGGCGCGGTTATTGGACAATGGCCGGGTAGTTCCGCGCAAACCGTGCTGATTACGACTCACCAGAATCCCGATGCCGATGCAATGGGTTCATCGCTGGGGCTGGCGGGCTACCTTCGCAAAAAAGGACACCGAGTGACCGTTGTTACACCAACCGATTACCCACAAAACCTGCACTGGATGTCGGGTAACGACGACGTAGTTGCCTTCGACGAGAAAATACGCGTGTCCATAAATCAGTTGTTTGAACAGGCCGACGTCATCTTTTGTCTCGATTTTTCGAGCCTCGACCGCATCCGTGAACTCGCGCCCATGGTGCGGCAGTCCCGCGCCCGTAAAATACTGATTGACCACCACCTTGAACCCGAATCATTTGCCGATTTGGCGTTATGGGACGCTGGTGCGGCTGCTACGGCCGAACTGGTTTTCCGGCTCATTGTGGAGATGGGCGACAAACACCTCATTGATGGTTCGATTGCCGAGTGTTTGTATTCAGGCCTGATGACGGATACGGGCTCATTTCGCCACTCGAATACAACGGGCAATGTTCACCGAATAGCGGCTGATTTAGTCGACCTAAACATCGACGTGAGCAGCATTCACCGGCGTATTTTCGACAACGTATCGCTCGATAAATTCCGGTTGCTGGGCTACGTACTGAACGATAAACTAAAAGTTTTACCTGAATTCAGGTTCGCCTACATTACTTTAACCGATGCGGAGTTGAAACGGTATCGCTCAAAAACCGGCGATACGGAAGGCATGGTCAATTATGCGCTGGCCGTGGAAGGCGTTGTGGTGGCAGCCATTTTGATTGACAGAAACGACGAAATCCGGATTTCCTTCCGCTCAGTCGGTAACTTTTCGGTACGCGATTTAGCCAGTAAACACTTCGATGGCGGAGGCCATCGAAATGCCGCTGGCGGCCGGTCGAAACGCTCATTGGCCGAAACGGAGCAGAAATTATTAACCATTTTGCCGCAGTACCAGCAACAGTTGCTGGAAACAGTATAATCAACTAACAATCTCTCATGTCTCTTAAACATTTCGGGAAAGCCGCTTTACTCGTCGCTGTGGTAGCGGCCTGCGGTAAAAACCGCGTACAGGTAACGGATAACGGCCTGAAGTATCAACTTCACGAGCAAGCAGAAAGTGCGCGTAAGGGTAAAGTTGGCGACATTATGACGCTGCACCTTACGCTGATGAACAACAAAGATTCAATTCTGCGCGATACCCACAAAGAAGGTGCGCCCTTCCAGATGCTGCTACAGGTGCCCCCGTTTAAAGGTTCCTACGAGGAAGGGCTAACCATGCTCGGCAAAGGCGACAGCGCTACCTTCTACGTTAGTGCCGACTCGCTCTTTACGAAGGCCATGCAACCTCTGCCGCCGGGCGTTCTGAAAGGAACTGACATTGGCATTGCCGTAAAAGTTCTGAATGTGCAGTCAGAAGAAGAGTACAAGAAAACGCAGGCGGCTGATTTTGAAAAACAAAAGGGCGTTGACGTAAAAGTTATCGAAAACTACGTGGCAAAGAACGGGATGGCCGGTAAAGCACAGAAGACCGAGTCAGGCGTTTATTATGTAATAACGCAGCCGGGGAGCGGTCCTGCACCCAATCGGGGCGATGTTGTATCTGTACACTACACCGGTAAACTGCTAAATGGCAAAGTGTTTGACAGTTCACGCACGAATCCACAGGCGGGAGGTAAACCGGCTCAGTTTCAACTTGGCGTTGGCATGGTGATTCCGGGCTGGGAGGAAGGGGTCAGTAAATTACACAAGGGTGAAAAAGCTACACTGATTATTCCATCGACATTGGCCTACGGACCACGCGGCAATCCGTCAATTCCACCCAATTCGGTGCTTCTGTTCGATATTGAGTTGATGGATATTCAGAAAGGGCAACCCGGTCAGATGGGGCAACCTGGGATGCCACAGCCGGGCCGCTAAGCTTTTTACAACAGGAATCTTCCTGGTCTTTTCAGGTTCCTTTCTTTTGGACGTTAAATATCCATTCGAGCCGTTTGCAGTTATCGCTGTAAACGGCTTTTTTTGTCTTATATGAAACTGTGCTTTGCGACCAACAACCAACATAAATTAGCCGAAGTTGCGGCCCGGCTTGGTAACGCTTTCACCCTCAAAACGCTTCGCGACATCGGCTGCACCGACGAACTGCCCGAAACATCGGGTACTATTGCCGGTAATTCACGCCAGAAAGCCGGTTACGTCTGGACGCACTTTGGCGTGTCGTGCTTTGCCGACGATTCAGGACTTGAAGTTGCTGCACTCAACGGCGAGCCGGGTGTCGATTCAGCCTTTTATGCAGGCAGCCGGGATGCGGCAAAAAATATTCAGAAACTATTGGTTAATCTGGCCGATAAGCCCACTCGTAAAGCCCGATTTATTACTGTTTTTACCCTGGTATTACACGCAGTGGAACACCAGTTTGAGGGCATAATCGACGGTCAAATTATCCTGGAACCACGCGGGATAGGCGGCTTTGGCTACGACCCTATTTTTCAACCGGATGGCTACGACCGCACGTTTGCCGAAATGAGCATCGAAGAAAAAAATAGGATAAGTCATCGGGCGCAGGCATTGGCGAAGATGATCGTTTATCTGGAGCATAATTTTGTCATTCCGACGAAGGAGGATTCTTAAAACATCCTTATTCATACGTCAAGAAAATTTAAGATTCCTCCTTCGTCGGAATGACAAAATAAATTAACAAAAAAGCCCTCGGCTGCTTATAAGCAGCCGAGGGCTTTTTTAAATAACCCTAAAACGCACTATCAATAAAACTTAGCCCGGCGGTCCTCTACTTTAGCGGCTTCTTTGATGGCTTCGTTAATATAGAAACCTACGCGCGACGTGTTGTTTTGCTGAAGCTGCGTTTTATACAGTGCATAATCAGCAACAGCCGGAGCAGGCGTCAACGCAACGGTCTCCATCACTAGCACACCACCTTCGCCAGCAAAGGGCTTCGAGCGTTTGCCGGGTTTCAGCCCAAACGATTTTCCAAGAGCGACCGGGTCAACACCGGCACTACGCAGGAAGCCTGTTGCCAGGTTTACATCGTCAACCGTTTCGACCAGTGCGCCGGCGCCATACTTCTGCGCCATGACTTCCAGCGAGCCACTGGCATTCCCAAGTTTGCTGATAATTTGTTCGCCCTTCTGCTGGTTCCGTACTTTGGTCGTCAACTCCGTGCGGTAGTCATTTACCTCCACCTTGTCTTTGCTGGTCTTGTTAGTCAGTACCGAAATCACATACTGATCGCCTACCTCAATTGGCTCAGATACGGCATTCAGGTCGGTTTTGTCATCGAACGCCCACCGAACAATTTGCCGAACTTCGGAACCCGTCAGTGCATTAATTTGATTGGCGCCTTCAGCAATCCGTTCAGCCGTAGCAACAACCAATGATTTATCTTCTTTTACTTTCGCGTCGAATGCTTCTTTTGTCCGAACATCCGAAGCAAACTGATCTGCTTTCCGCAGCGCTTCATCGCGGGTAGTCTGACTGGGCGCAATTGATTTACCAATAGCCGCAATGCGGTACAGAACATTCGTTTTTGGCTGAGTTACCTTGATAATATGATAGCCATATTCCGTTTCGATCAGGCGCGGAATCAGGCCCGCCGAGGCAGCACCGAACACGGCCGCTTCAAACGGCTTTACCATTTGCCCATTGTTCTTGAAATAGCCGAGGTCACCACCAACTGACCGCGAACCATCGTCGCTGTTGGTCTGTGCCAGAGCCTCAAAACTGGCCCCACCCTGAATCTGCTTCAGGATACCCTCGGCCCGGCGACGGGCGTCGGCTTTGGCAGAATCGGCCAACCCTTTTGTTTGAATCAGGATGTGGCTGGCGCGGGCCGTGAAACTGGTATCTTTCTTTGTTCCGCCGTATTTATAAATGAAATACGTGTTGCCTTCGCGGAAGGGTCCGTAGATTCCACCCGGTGAGAACGTTGGAATAGATGCCCGAAGTTGTTCCGGCATTTCACCGGCTGTGAGGTAGAGCGGCACCCGAACGTCGCTGTTTTGCTGGGCAAACGTCGAATCGTTTTTGGCCGCGCCCAACCCACGCGCCAGCGTTTTGATTTCAGTATAAAGCGTGGCGCTGTCTTCTTTGGAAGGAGCCACCGAGAAGGTCACGTACTGAATCGAACGGCTGTCGGTGCCCGGATACTCGTCTTTGTGCTTGTCCAGATAATCCTGCAACTGCGAGTCCGTTACTTTCACCGTCGTGTCGTTGATGGTGTAGTAGGGCACAAACAGGAATTTGACGTTGGCTTTCGCGTTTTGTGCCTGATATTCCTTCTGCGCTTCGGCCGTTGTGGCAAACACCGACAGCCGCATCAGTCCTTCGTATTTATCACGCAACCGGTCAGAGCTAAGATTTTTCTCGAAGCTTGTCCAGGCTGCCTGCTGCTGGGCTGGCAGATTCTTCAACCCTTTGAGGTAGCTGATAATTGAGCTTTTATCGAATACACCCGTTTGGGGGTTCGTAAACGCCTGCCGAACAGAGGGGCTAATGTTATTCCCCTGCACCATGTCTACCAGTTCTTCGGGCGAGACTTTAAGACCAAGTTTGTCGAACTCTTTCTGATAAGCAATCTCGAACAGCATCTGATTCCAGGCTTGCTCGCGAATTTGCGCCAACTCCTGATCGGCGGGAGGCCGACCGGTTTGCTGCTCATACTGCACCCGGAGTTCATCCACTTTAGCATTGAACTGCTGGTAATCAATGGATTGCCCGGAAATCTCCCCGACTTTCTGCTGGTTTCCGCCGAATAGCAAACTACGGCCACCGAGCAAATCACCACCCACAATGAACAGAATTAAGCTAACGGCAATAATACCCACGGCTAATCCTGAACGTTCTCTGATCTTATTAATGACAGACATCTCGCTTTTAACAATCAATTTAGCCCGCAAAATAACAATTTTCCTCGCTGGAATCCAAGTAGTCGCAGTATATCTCTCCTCACTTTTGAGGAGAAGGTTCTACAGCTACCTAACAAAAAAAGTGCCGACATTCCGATGAAGGCCGGCACTTTTTGTTAACGCCACACTTAATCAGTTCGGGTCATCTTTACCGTCCGGATCAATTTTATCTTCGGCTTTGTCAAAAGCCTTCCCAATACTTTTACCAGCCTGCTTAAAGCCGGATTTTACATCTTTCCAGGCAGCCGCCGTTGCATTTTGTGCCTTGTCAATATCGTTGCCAAGCTCTTTACGTTCCGTTTCAAGTTCGGCCAATTGCTCTTTCGACTTAGCCTTTGCATTTGCGCCCTGACGCTTCATGTCAGCCTGCAATGCATCGATTTTAGCGTCTAATTTATCTTTTTGCACCTTCATATTCGCCACAGCTTCATCGCGTTCGCGTTTGAAATCGGCGGCCATTTCGTCTGATTTAGCTTCCGCTTTGTCCCCAGCTTCGTTCATGTCCTCTCTGGCTTCAGCGGTTGCGTCTTTCGCATCGGCCTCAACCGCGTCGCCAGTTTTTTCGAGCGCATCCTCCGTGCGCGATTCATTCTTGTTGTCTGAACCGCAGGCCTGTAACAGGGCCAGCGATGCCACCAGCATCAGGGTACCGGCAACGTGTTTAATCCGAGTCAACATCAATACGGACTTTTTCATGATAGTTCTGTGTAGTTTGATTACAGTAACTATTTGTCAAACGGTGTGCCAGAAAAAAAGGAGGAAGGGAGGAGAGGAAAGGAAAAGGGATAGCCGATAACGCTTTCCTGTCTCCTTTTCTCCCTTCGCCCTTCCTCCTTTTTTACCGCTTACTTCCATTTAATAGCGCAACCAATGGGTTTAGTAAACGGCGACTGCACAGGTCGTCCGGCCAGCAGGCTATTAACTGCTTCCTCAACGTATCGGCGCTGAACCCCGGTGTTATTCTGTGGATTGTCGTCAATGGTACCGGCATATTCCAGAATAAACTGCCCACCCGTTTGCTTCAGCACATATACTTCAGGGGTGCGGGTAGCCCCAAAAGCACGAGCCACTGTTTGCATTTCGTCCAGGACGTAGGTAAACGGATAGCTTTTGTCGCGGGCACGGGTTTTCATGTTCTCGAATGAATCGTCTTCATAGGCCGTCGGGTCGTTGGGCATGATGGCTAATACTGGATAGCCCTGCGAGGCATATTTTTGGTCTAATGCAATCAAACGGCTTTCATACGCTTTGGCAAAAGGGCAGTGATTGCTCATAAAAGCGACAACCAGCCCCTTCTGGGCGCGGTAATCAGTTAGTGAAACCTGACGGCCATCTACACTCTTCAGCCGAAAATCGGCTACGGCATCACCGAGGTTATATCGCCCGGCGTTCTGGGCGTCAACAGATTGAGCCAGTGTCAGTACCAGCAACCCGGCTAATGACCAGCCCCTGTTTTTTTTCATGATGAATTTTCTGAACATATCGCTATTGGATAACAAACGTAACGGAAAGATTAATCACTCGTTGGACCAGACTGATTTTCCTGAACTGTTGAGCAGGTGAAGTCCTCATCTGCTCAACAGTAAAAAATATAGTAAACGGTACTTGTTTACTAAACAGTGTTCATTATATTTGCATCATTAATTTATAGAGCAATGGGAATAATCGAGCGGAAGGAACGGGAACGGGAAGAAATGCGGAAGTTGATTCTGGATGCAGCGCAGAAATTATTTTTAACAAATGGTTTCGAGAAAGTTAGCATTCGCAACATTGCCGACGAAATCGAGTATAGCCCGGCTACCATCTATCTGTATTATAAGGACAAAAACGACCTCTTTTTTGCTCTGCATCAGGCCGCATTCACAAAATTAATTGACGAGTTTGCCCCTATTGCTCATATAGAGCAACCGATGGACAAGCTCATTAAAATGGGGCGTCTGTATCTGCAGTTTGCGTTTGATAATCCAGAGCTATACGACCTGATGTTTATTATGACGGCCCCCATTGACACACTCGATTGCCGCGAAGACGTTTGGGAGGATGGTCACCACGCTTTCGGTATTTTACAACAGGTGGTTCGGGCCTGCATTGATACGGGCGATATCAAACATACTGACGCTGAACGGGCTGCTCTGATGATTTGGAGTACAGTTCATGGTCTGGCGGCTCTGCTCCTGCGCCGACGATTGAGCATGTTTGGTGAGGGTCAACATGAAACAATCATAGATGAGGTCTTCACCCTGTTTGTCGATACCATAAAGAAAGGGCTGTAATTTTTTTGACTAAGCACTAAACACTGTTCATTAACTAATAAATGATTATGAACTTTATTCGCAACCATATCCGCTATTGGATTCTCCTGTTTCCCTTAGCAACAACGGCACAACCTGTACCAACGGGGCAATCAGCTATTCTGGAGAACTATATTCGGGAGGGCTTAGCCAACAACCTCGCCCTTCGGCAGGAATCACTCGAAATCAGCCGGGTAACGGAGTCGCTCAATCAGGCAAAATCGCTCTTCTATCCACGTATTACTTTCAACCCAACCTATTCGCTGGCGGCTGGCGGTCGGCGGCTGGAGTTCCCCGTGGGCGATTTGCTTAATCCGGCCTACAAAACGCTCAACCAGCTTACCGGCTCCGACCGGTTCCCGACAAACATCGAGAACGTGAACCAGTTGCTGGCTCCCAATAATTTTCACGACACTAAATTCAGTGTTAACTACGCTATTTTCAACACAGACGTTCAATACAACTACCTCATTCAGAAACAATTAGTGTCAGCCCAGGCAGCGCGCAAGCGCGTTATCGAAAACGAACTCCGCTACAACATTGCCACCGCCTATTACCAATACCTGCAAACCCTCGATGCGATTCGCATCTTTGAGAACTCCCGCAAGGTGTTGAGCGAACTGACCCGGCTGAATGAGAAATTGGTCAGCAATAACGTAGCCACAAAAGAGGTCGTCACCTCGGCGCGCTATGAGGTCAGTAAGATTGACCAGCAACTCGCTGTTGCCGAAAAAAATCGCGAAACAGCCCGTGCCTACATCAATTTCCTGCTCAACCGCGACCTGACGGCATCGGTGGACGTGGACTCATCGCTGACGAAAATCTTACCTGAATCGAAAGAGAACCTGATCGATTTGCAACAGACTGCTCTGCGCGGTCGGCAGGAGTTAGCGCAACTGAATGGTTCCCTGGAAGCCTCCCGAACAGCAGTGAAACTGAATGAAGCAAATGCCAAACTGCCGAACGTGTATGTAGGAGCCAACGCGGGTTTTCAGGGTTTCGGCTACACCTTTAAGAATCAGGCGTATGTGGTGGCCCAACTCGGTTTGCAGTGGGATTTATTCAAAGGCTATGAAAAACGCTCGAAAATCCAGCAGGCTAAAATCCAGACCGAAACCCTTCAGACACGGCTAACCGAGGTGCAGCGGCAGATTCAGTTGCAGGTCTTGCAGGCTTACTACGATCTCGACGCAGCCACCGAAAGCTTAGCAGCCACGCAAAGCGGCATGCTCAACGCCGACCAGACATTTCGGGTTGTCGACAGCAAATACCGCAATGGGCAGTCGTTGCTGATCGAGTTTCTGCGCTACCAGAACGACCGGCAAACGGCGCAGTTCCAGCACTCGCTGGCCCGGATGGATATACTTGTCAAACGTGCCGCCCTCGACCGGGCAGTGGCGGTTGGGCAGTAGGTGTTAGCGATAGCCTACTGCTTTAGCTGTGGGCTAATAAATATCCTCTAACCGATGATACCAGCATTTATCAACTTCGCCATTTTACTGCTAATCAGCGGCATCCATACCTACTGGGGGCTTGGCGGCAACTGGGGCGCTCAGGCGGCACTGCCCCAACGAAGCGGTACGGCAGTCAGGCAACCGGGTCGGGGACTAACGCTGGTTGTAGCTGTTATTTTTGGAACGATGAGTCTGTTTTACCTGTATAAAATTGGTCGGCTGGCTGGGGTCGATTCGTTCGTGCCGGGCTGGTTAAGTCAGTATGGCCTTTGGTTGCTGGCCGGTATTTTTCTCCTGCGGGCCATCGGCGATTTTCGGTATGTCGGCTTTTCCAAGCGAGTCCGAAACAGCCGCTTTGCCGACTTAGACACCAAATTTTATTCGCCCCTGTGTCTGTTGCTTAGTCTTAACACGCTTCTGCTCATTTCTTTCCTGTCAAAATTATGAAAGCACTACACATCCTTCTATCTCTATTCCTTGCCGTTGCGCTGTGGGCGTGCGGCAGCAAAGCCGACAATGGAACCACCGAACGCGGCCCGACCGAAAAAACAACGGTGGCTGCCGAAGTCCAGTCCGACATATCGGTTGTACCCATCAAACTCGCACCCATAAGCACGGTTGTGCGGGCAGAGCCGATTGCAGCTTCGGGGTTGGTGTCGTCGGCGCAGGAAGCCCGACTGTCGTTCAAAGTTGGCGGCATCATCGACCGCCTGTTTGTTGAAGAAGGCCAGTCCGTTCGCCGGGGGCAACTCTTAGCCACACTCGACCTCACCGAAATCAACGCCCAGGTGAGCCAGGCCCAACTCGCCAACGAAAAAGCCGAACGCGATTTTGGCCGGGTTCAACGCCTTTATGCCGATACGGCTGCCACGCTCGAACAACTCCAGAACGCTACGACCGGCACCAGCGTGGCGAAGCAAAGCCTAACCATAGCACAGTTTAACCGCAGCTACGCCCAAATCCGCTCGACGGTAGACGGGACCGTGACGCGCAAGGTTGCCAATGCAGGCGAATACATTGCGCCGGGCGCATCGGTTTACCTGATTTCGTCGAACCGCCGAAGCGACTGGGTTGTGCGCGTGGGCGTGTCCGACAAAGACTGGGCAAGGCTTCGGCTGGGCAACCGGGCCAGCATCCTCCTCGACGCATACCCTAACCGCACATTTAACGGCACTATCAGCGAACTGGCACAGGCCGCCGACCCGACCAATAAATTGTATGAAGTGGAGGTAAAAATCAATCCCGGTGCCGATGGCGCGGTGAAGTTCGCTCCCGGTCTATTTGCCAAAGTAACGATTGTGCCAGCACAGAGTCGCTCATACACCCTTGTGCCCGTCGAAGCAATTGTGGAAGGGAATGGTAAAGACGGCTTCGTGTATGTATTAGCCGACGATAACCGGGGCGCCGGACCATTGCGTGTTCGCAAAACACCGGTGCAAATTGGTTTTTTAGACGGCAATAAAGTTTTGTTGACCAATGGGTTAGCGGGTGTAAAGAATGTCGTTACGGCAGGGTCGGCGTTTCTGACTGAAGAATCAAGCGTAGTTGTGAAATAACCATTTAAACACGGAGAACACAGAATAAAAGCGCAGAGAAACACGGAGACCTCGGTTATCTCCGTGAAGCCCTCAGTGCCCTCTGTGTTTAAAAAACATGAACTTATCCGAATTTTCCGTCAAAAACTGGCAGTTTATGCTGGTGCTGTTTCTGGGTGTAGCCGCCCTCGGCATTAACTCGCTGCTGAACATGCCCCGGGGCGAAGACCCCGAATTTACGGCGCCCGAATTCGCCGTAGCCGTTGTATATCCCGGCACCGATGCCCTCGATATGGAGGAACTGGTCGTTGACCCGGCTGAAAAACGCTTCAACGAACTCGACAACATCAAACACGTCATTACCAGCGTTGATGATGGGCTGGCAGTGTTTCGGGTGTCGTATGAATATGGCCAGGACCCCGACGAAAAATACCAGGAAATGGTGCGCGAAGTAGGCGCTCTGCGGAATGAACTGCCCTCCGATGTATTCAAGATAAACATCATCAAATTTTCCCCTTCCGATGTGAACATCGTGCAGGTAGCCCTGCAGTCGGAGGTAGCTTCGGATAAGGAGTTAGGCAACTACGCCGAGGAACTGACCAAACGCCTTGAGAAAATTACCAGCCTGAAAAACGTGCAGGACTGGGGCACGTCGGCGGGGGTAGTTCGGGTGTCGCTCAACATCGAAAAAATGGCGCAGGAAGGCATTCCAACCAACCGCGTTGTGGGCGCACTACAGGCCGAAAATGCCAACATTCCGGGCGGCAGTATTCAGGTTGGCTCGCGTAAGTTCAACGTCAAAACAGCAGGTGATTACCAGTCGCTCGATGAAATCAGGAATACGATTGTCTCCAGCAATGGGCAGAAAATCATTCACCTGCGCGACATTGCCGATGTTGACTACAACCTCGAAGACGAAACCCACATTACGCGGTTAGATGGCCATCGGGCCGTACTCGTAACGGCCAGTCAGAAAATCGGTGAGAACATCGACAAGGTAGGCAAGAAGATTAACCCGGTCATTGAGAACTTCGCTAAAACACTGCCGCCCCATATCAAATTGGTCAAGAATTTCGACCAGGCTGCCAGCGTTGGTAAACGATTAAATCATTTTGCGCTTGATTTCGCCATTGCCATTTTATTAGTCTCGCTGACCTTGCTGCCATTAGGTTTCCGGGCGGCTATCGTGGTCATGATTTCGATTCCGCTCTCGTTGGCCATTGGCCTCTCGTTGCTCAACGCCTTCGGCTACAGTATCAATCAGTTGAGTATTGTGGGGCTGATTGTCGCGCTGGGGATTCTGGTAGACGACAGTATTGTGGTAGTCGAAAACATCGAGCGGTATCTGCGCGAAGGGTATTCCAAAAAAGAAGCCGCTATCCGGGCTACCAGTCAGATTACATTGGCCGTTATTGGTTGCACCGTCACGCTGATTCTGGCGTTTATGCCGCTGCTGTTCCTGCCCGAAGCATCCGGCGACTTCATCCGCTCACTGCCGATGGCGGTCGTGACAACCATACTGGCCTCCCTTTTGGTGTCGCTCACCATCGTACCGTTCTTATCGAGCCGGATTCTGAAGCACAGCCATAACCCCGAAGGGAACATCTTTTTGCGTGCGCTGAAAAAACTCATCAGCGGGTCATACAGTAAGTTACTGAATGTGGCGCTTAACCGCCCGGCCATTACGTTACTGGTGGCGCTTGCTATTTTTGGCGGTGCGCTTTCGCTGGCGGGCAAGGTCGGATTCGGCCTGTTCCCGGCCTCTGAAAAGCCGCAGTTTCTGATTAACATCGAAACCCCCGATGGCAGCAGCCTGAGCGAGACAAACCGCGTAGCCCGCTATGTCGATAGCCAACTTAAGCGCGACCCGGCCATTAAGCACTTTACCACTAACGTTGGCCGGGGAACACCCCGCATTTATTACAACATTATTCAACGCAACGAATCAGCCAATTTTTCGCAGTTTTTTGTGCAGTTGAACGATGTTGAACCCGCCGAAAAAAGGGCCATGATTGATAAATACCGGGAGAAATTCGCCCTCTACCCGAATGCCAAAATTGAGGTGAAAGATTTTGAGCAGGGACCCGCTCAGGACGCCCCTGTTGCCATCCGGGTATTTGGTGAGAATTTGGACACGCTGCGAACCGTTGCGGCCCGCGTGGAAACTATTCTAAAGCAAACGCCCGGCACCATTTACGTGAACAACCCGTTGGCTAACCGCAAAACCGACCTCCGTATCAAGATTAATAAAGAGAAAGCGGGTTTGCTGGGCCTGTCTATCGCCGACATCAACCGCACCATCCGGCTGGCCATTGCGGGCCTGAACGTGGGCACCTTCAAAGCCCCTAACGATGACGATGACTACACGATTAATGTCACCCTGCCGAAAGGTCGCACGGCTGACCAATCCGTACTAAATAACCTGTATGTCAACACCGTAACGGGGGGAGCCGTACCGCTGCGGCAAGTAGCTGACATAGAATTTGAAACGGGCACAAACCTTATCCGCCACTACGATAAAGACCGCTTTGTTACGGTAACGGCCTTCGTTAAAACGGGTTATCTGGTGGACAATGTGTATACCGAAGTACTGCAAAAATTAGATGCCATGAAGTTTTCGAACGGTTTTCGATACGGGGCCGCCGGAGAACTCGAAAGCCGCGAGCAATCATTCGGTGGATTAGGGACGATTATTCTGATTACGGTTTTCGGTTTTCTGGCCGTGCTGATTCTGGAGTTCGGCACCATCAAAAGCACACTGATTGTGCTGTCGGTCATCCCACTGGGCATTATTGGCGCCATTGCCGCGCTACTAATAACGGGTAATCCGTTTTCATTCGTGGCCATCATCGGCCTGATCGCCCTGATTGGTATTGAAGTTAAAAACTCGATTCTGTTAGTCGATTTCACCAATCACCTGCGCGAAGAAGGGATGCCGCTGGTCGAAGCCATCAAAGAAGCGGGCGAAGTTCGATTCGTACCTATTGTACTGACATCTTTAACGGCCATTGGCGGCCTGATGCCGCTGGCCCTGGAAGGCAACCCGCTCTATTCGCCCTTAGCCTGGGTGCTCATTGGGGGCCTGATTTCCAGCACGTTACTTTCCCGAATTGTCACGCCGGTGCTCTATAAACTGCTGCCGCCGAAGGTAGACGTGAAAGCGGTGAGCGTGGAGGAGCCGGAACCTGCCTTAGCCTGAAAATCTCGCTAACAGGCAACCATAAAAGAAGCCGGGGATTGAGCGTTATGCTGCTCAATCCCCGGCTTTTGTTTTCTCTCAATTACCGAACAATCACCTTTTGAACAAGTCGGGTTTTGTCTGTTTCGGCACGGAAGAAATAAACGCCGGGCAGAAGAGCTTGCCCTGGAATAAACGTCAGTACCCCATTGGTTTCGATTGGTGCTTTTAGTGATAGTTCGCGCCCGGTGAGCGTTGTGAGGTGGTAAGTAGCGTTGGGCAGGTTACGGACAGCTATCCGAATAAGCTGGTTATCGGTTGGATTACCCAGCAGTTCAAAAGCCGGGGTTAAGTTGTCGAGCACCACCGATACAATTGTTGAATAGGTCGTTTTTCCATCAAGGTCAACCTGTTTTAATCGGTAATAGCTCGTTCCACGCAGCGGATTTTCATCCAGTAACCCATACGTTTTCAGACTCTGGGCGTCGCCCGCAGCCGTTACCCGGCCAATAGCACTAAACTCCCGCGCGTTGGGGCTGCGCTCAACATCAAAATAAGCGCTGTTTGTTTCACTGGACGTTGTCCAGGATACAGCAACGTTCTCCCCCACCACTTTGACTCCGAACGACGCCAACTGAACGGGCAGCGCGCTGGCCAAATTAAACCGGGCAAAGGTTGGGTAATGGTCGGAGGTTGTTGTTGCATAGTTGACAATACCGGGCCGCACCGAGGCTGCTGAACCAGCCACATAAGCCGGAGCCAGTTCGTTCGATACGGTTATGTGGTCGATGGCGTCGGCAAAATTGGCATCGGTATTGCAACTGTTGCTGCTGAGTTCTTTTGACACGATGGTGTAGTTCGCATCGGTGGCAAAGTTGGCATAGGACGACGGGTTACCTGCTGCAATCGACTGGTCGACATCATCGTTGTAATCGCCGGCCAGCATCAGGTTCGCATTGCCATAATTCGCATCTAATTCAGCTTTCAGATCGATAATATCCTGTTTTCTGCGGTCGTAATCTTCCTGCGCCGAACCCGATTTCGCATGAATATCAATGATGTATACCTTGCGGGTTTGCCCGTTGACTGTTACATTGGCGACAAACAAATACGGCAACCGGCCCGATGCCCAGGCGCTGCTGCGGGGAGTGCCAGTGTAATTATACTTGGTAGCCAGCAGTGGTTTACTCTCGGCAGCAACTATAGAGACAACACTGGTTTTATACATCACGCAAACCTTCTGGTTAATGGCCGTCGGGTTAAACCCCTGCGGGTTTCCGTTTGCATCGCATAAATCCTGAAAGAAGTACGACGTATACTGCTCGGAGCAACTCAGGGCATAGCCTGGTGGAGTATTCTGCACCAGCCGATTCTGGTCGCTCACCTCCTGCAATACGTAAATATCCGCGTTGAAGGCATCCATCACACTCCTGACGTTCTGCGCCTGAAGAACTTCGTTCGTTGGTCCATTGTCGGCATACGTCCTCGAACCGTTGGTGCAGGTGTAGCTGCCGCCATCGAAGCCGTACCATTCGAGATTCCAGCTTACTACGCTTAGTGTCTGGTCATTATCACTAATATCCCGTCCATTGGGGCAGGTTATGGTAGTTGGCAGCGGAGGCTGAGCATCGGAACCGGGAATATCGAACTTCGCACGGGGATTGAGTTGCACCACATTTTTCGACATGTCGGTTGCGATGAACCGCTCCGAAATACCCGTTGCCGACAGCGGAACCGTAGGCCGGGTAGCGCCAACCAGATCACTGGCGCTCGACACAAACAACTCGCCGGTTCCATCGCTGGTGGTAAGCGGGTACGTACCTGCCGAACCGCCCTGAAACGTTCCACCCGAACCGCCGATGGTAGCATTCTGAATCGTGACTAACTGACCTTCATACGTAGCCAGTTGATTAATTGTAACCGTCTGGGGCGTAACGGGCTGATTGCTATTATCTACTTTCGAGAAGGCAGTGACTCCGTTGATTTCCTTTTTGCCCTGGAAAAGGGCGACTGGGCCGGTTATCTGCACCAGGTCGCCGAGTTGAACCTGATTACCATAGCTGATGTTCGGGTCGTAAACAGCGATTCCGCCGGTAGCATCCTGTATATAAAATAGTTTACCGCCAAATTGGGTGCTCACCGTTACCCGCCCCTGAATGGTAACGGTTGTGCCAACCTGTCCCCGCGCCGTTCCGATGGGCGTTGGCACGTTGGCCGGATCAACAGTGCCACTAACGGCTACAGTCTGCGTAGTAGCTCCAGCGCTGGCATTGGTGATGTTGCCGGTAAGTGTACCGCTGCCAGCACCCGTCAGCCGGACACTAACTGACGTGTTCGGCACGCTCCCACCCGACTGCGGTAGTGTCTGCGTAGCCGCATAGCTTGCCCCATTGTCTTTGCTAATCTCATAACCCGCTGGCGCTATTACGGTAATATCGGTTGTCAGGTTTGCACCAGAAACCGTATAGGATTTAGCTGTCGAAGGTGTGCCGGGGATGGTAGTAAAATTAGTGAGTGCCGCGGGATTGATGGAGATCAGGGGCGCACTCGAATTAACGGGTGCAACGGTACCACTTAGCGTTATGTTATCGAATCGCCAGGTTCCGGCTGCGCCACTGGCCCCATAGCCATAGATGCGAAAGGTAACAGGCGCACTTAGGTTCTGAAAACCCGTAGTTGCGCTCAACGACACGACACGGGTTGTAAACGAGCCATTCGACGTAGGCGAGGTTGTTGAAGAGGGTGTCGTGTTCAGATCAGCGGCAAAGTTATCCAGACTTGAGCGCAACGACCAGGTGGTTGGCCCCGTACCCGAGCGTTGCTCATCGAAGGCAAGCTGGGTTAAGGTCATTGTGTAACTGGCCGCCGGACTCAGGCTCACCTGAACGTACTTGTTGGCATCGAAGCTGGGCACGTTCCAGCCCGATCCCGAAAATGCCTTCCCCGCTGCGGGATTGCCCTGCGGATAGGTTGGCCCGGTAACGCCCGACCCAATGGTTGCGTTTGTTGCCGAAACATTCGTGATAACGGTGGGTGGCCCAGGCAGTGAATTATCAAAATTCCACTGGGCTAATGTCGTCTGGGCATAAGACGAAGCGGCCACCGCCCACAAAAGCAGGCTGGCTACGGTAACCTGTAAAAATCGGTTCATACGAGTCGGTGTTGAGTATGATTTACTAAATGAGTAATCAAAGATAAATCCAGAATAATTAAGCCAATATTAAGTCTGGAAAACTAATCGCGTCATTTATAAGTAACCAATTGATTAGTATGTACTTAGTGAAAAACTACTAAAAAACGACTGAAGGGTCAGTTTTCGCCATGATACCCATAAAGAGGTCTTATCGAATTAGTAGGCTTATAACTCGCTTTTTCCCGTTGATTTGTACAGCCAGCCAGTATAGTCCCGCTGGCAACGGGTGCTCAATCAGTAAGTCAGCTTGGCCCGGCTGGCGTTCTACCTGACAGTTTATCGGTTGGCCGGTTATGGTGAGCAAACGCACGGTTGCGTCGTCCGCATTCCACAGCCGCAGATGAATCCGGTCGGGGCTGGCCGGATTCGGGTATACTGCCACAATCGGTTCCTGAGCCTGGATTATGACCGACACGGGTTTAAATTCGTGAGTGGCACCGGCAAAATCAATCTGTTTCAACCGGTAATAGTTGATGCCGGGTTCGGGGTTCAGATCAGTCAGACCGTAGTATTGTCGCTCGTTCGTTGTGCCGTTGGCGGCTACTTCACCCACGGTTACGTACTCGCCCAAATCGCGGCTTCGCTCCACAACAAAGCGGTGGGCGTCGCGCTCGGTCGACGTTGCCCAGGCCAGTAGAACGCGGTCGCCTTCGGGTTTGGCCGTAAACGAAAGCAAGGTAACGGGGAGCGCGATTGCATTAATCTGAATCTCATCCAATTTGAGCGTTCCCCCGCTGGCCATTGGGTTGCAGGCATAAATACGAAAGGTGATCGACCCCGACTGGTTAATAAATCCCGGATTGCTTAATGAAATGGTGGCTGTCTGGTAATTTGCGGCAACGCCCGACGAGTAGATGTCACTACCGAACCCATCGACACTCGACCAAACACTGATTTGTTGCGGCCCCTGTGTCGAATTAGCAAAGGCAAATGACAACGTTGTTAAGGTGATCGTTGCCGAACCAGCGGGTTGTACGGAAAACTGCACATATTCGGTCTGATTGCAAAGCGAGGTAGACCAGTTCTGCACATTAGCACCCAAACCTGCAAAGCCCGTTGTGTACTGATTAACAGCCAGCAAATTCACCCCCGTATAGGTGGCTGGCGAAGCATTCACTAATCCACTCGATGAGTTTCCGTTGGAATTTCCTTCAAAATTCCACGTAGCGGTAAACGGCGTCTGGGCCAGAACCAGATTCGTAAACAGTAGCCATACGCTAAACGACAGCAGGTAATTTTTGAGCATACGCAAGCCAGATGGTTACTTACCGCCATCAGCCTGCAAGGTATCAATTTCTGGATTTATAGCGACAAAGATCAGTACACAAATTCACCTGCCTCACTTTGTATAGTCACCCGTTTGCCTGCATAGGCTTCTACGCGCCCAATGACGCGAGCCTCAATACCGAACGATTGGGCGATCTCAATAACTCGCTGGGCGTTGGCTTCAGACAGGTAAATCTCCAGCCGATGACCCATGTTGAAAACCTTATACATTTCCTGCCAACTCGTGCTGCTCTCAGCCTGAATGAGCCGAAACAGGGGGAGAATCGGAAATAGATTATCCTTGATGATATGCAGATTCTCCACAAAATGCAGCACTTTCGTTTGCGCCCCACCCGAACAGTGAACCATACCGTGAATTTGGGGTCGGAGTTCATTGAGCAATACGCTGGCAACGGGTGCATAGGTTCGCGTGGGCGACAGAATCAGTTGACCAACGTTCACTACCTGGCCATTTACCACTTCTACATCATCCGTCAATCGTTTTGAACCACTGTAAATCAAACTCTTCTCAATGGCTGGATCGAAACTTTCGGGGTATCGGCCGGCGAGGTAATGGGCCAGCACATCGTGGCGGGCCGAAGTCAGGCCATTGCTGCCCATACCGCCATTGTAGGCCGTTTCGTAGGTTGCCTGCCCAGAGGAAGCCAGCCCAATAATCACATCGCCCGGCTGAATGCGGTCGTTACTGATGACCTGATCGCGACGCATCCGGGCAATCACAGTGCTGTCGACAATCACCGTCCGAACCAGATCGCCCACGTCGGCAGTTTCGCCCCCGGTGCTGTAAATCTCGATGCCATGCTCGCGCAGCATTTGCAAAACTTCCTCCGTGCCGTTAATAATTTCGGCAATAACCTCGCCCGGAATCAGGTTTTTATTACGCCCGATGGTCGATGACAGCAGCATGGGGCCCGTTGCGCCAACGCAAATCAGGTCGTCGGTATTCATCACGACGGCGTCCTGAGCAATGCCGCGCCAGACGCTTAAATCGCCGGTTTCGCGCCAGTAGAGATAGGCCAGCGCCGATTTCGTGCCGGCGCCGTCGGCGTGCATGATGGTACAGAAATCGGGGTCGCCCGCCAGCGTATCGGGCACAATTTTGCAGAATGCGTTGGGAAACAGACCTTTGTCGAGTTGGGCAATGGCGTTGTGAACGTCTTCTTTACTGGCGGAAACCCCGCGCTGAGCGTAGCGGTCCATTTAAGAAAGAACAATGTAAAATGAATAACGAGCAAAGGTAAGTACGTTCAACCAGCCATTATACATTATTCATTGTTCATTATTCATACACAATGCTGGCTTCGGCCCGAACCGCATCTAAGAGGGTCATCAAATTCAGGCTGTCGTCGAGCGACCAGAGCGGGCTTTCAGTGCGGCCTTCGGCCAGGCAGTGCATCACATGCTGGGCTTCATAATCGTAGCCATGTGTACTGCGTTCGAACACGAATGGGGTTGCCATGTGTTCATCGCGTTTGAGGGTTACCCCTTTCGTTTCGTGAAAGCGGGTGTGAATGCGAATTTGCCCGGTCTCGCCCTGAATCAGCCCCACGCAATCCGTTGACGCCAGTAAGGTACTGTCCAACAGGGCGAGTTGACCACCGGGGTAGGTCAGCACGATGCCACACTGCTCATCGACACCGGTTTTCCCGAACGTTGCCGATGCTTTGATGGTAGCTGGTTTTCCAAGAATCAGATAGGATAAAAACAGCGGGTAAATGCCAATGTCGAGCAATGACCCACCGCCTAATTCTTTGTTAAACAGTCGTTTTTCAGGCAGAAACGGCGCTTTGAAGCCAAAATCTGCCTTCACCGAAAGGACTTTGCCAATGGCGCCTGATTTGAGTAAATCCAGGGCAAACTCAATCCCCGGCATAAACCGGCTCCACAGGGCCTCCATCAGAAACACGCCTTTGGCCCGCGCAGTCCCGACCATTTCGTCAACCTGCCGGCCGTTCATGGCAAAGGGTTTTTCACCTAAAACAGAGATTCCTCCATTGAGCAACATCATGACGTGTTCGTAATGTTTGACGTGGGGCGTAGCTACATAGACCACGTCTAAATCGGGCAGGGTAAGCAGCTCCTCATACGACCCGAAGGCGTGGGGAATGGTATACGTTTCAGCAAATTCATCGGCTCGTTGCTGATTGGACGAAGCTACGGCATACAGTTGTGCATTGGGCAGCGTCAGCAGGTCCTGCGCGAATTTATGGGCAATGCGGCCCGGCCCTAAAATTCCCCAGCGAGTCATAAACAGAGACTTAATTGACGTAGCTATTCGATAAATTGACCAGCGGGTCAGCCCCCAAATGTATCTTTTTTTTCTAAGTTGCGCCCTCACTACTTCGGCATTCCGTGAAAAATAGGCGGTTATTTCTTCTTCTGCTCGGTTCCCTTCTCTTTCATTACAGCTCAAGCGCTCAGATTGTTGAGCAGCCCGACCCGCTGCGGCCATCCCGCCCCTCGCCCGATAGTACGCTGGCCAATGCACCAATCGACTCCGGCAGTGTGGATACAGACGATTTAGGCCACGATGAACCTGATTCCACCGTTGCCCTGTATCGGTATAAGGTTACGGCGGATGGAACGATAACGGAAGGCAATGTAAGCCGTGTCCTGCTGCAACTTGCAGGCGCGGTCGATTACACGCTAAGCCACTCGTTCAAGTTATCGAGTAACCCGTCGTTTGTGTATGGCAAACAAAGTGGTTTTCTGGCTGAACGCGAGTGGTTTGGTGATTTACGAACGACGTTTCGGCACGAAAAACGGCTGTATTATTTAGCCTTCGGCTCCTATGAACGAAGCAACCTGCGCCAGATCAATCACCGCTGGACGGCAGCCGCCGGGCTGGGCTACAAGTTATTGAATCGAACCGGGACGTATATCTCCGTTACCAATGTGATTTTGCACGAAAGCACGGATTTTATTGAACGCAGCGACATTCTTATTTTTCGCAATTCAGTACGTCTGTTTGGCGAATATGCGTTCGGTAACAACCGATGGACCCTAACGCACACGGCCTATTATCAGCCCGCACTGGGTCAGTATAACGTCCGCTGGAATGCCAGTTTGAGTCTTCAGCTAAAACTGACCGAAGTCATTAGCCTTCGCTCGACCGTTGCCAATGCCTATGAAAGTCTGGTTGGACCGGGGCGGCAAAACAACGACTTCCGGTTTACGGTGGGGCTGGCCTATGAGAGAAAGTAATCTGGAGTGTGAAGCGCGTCGGCATCAACTTTGACAAAGTTTAGAACTTTGTCAAAGTTGATGCCGACGCGCTTCACACTCCAGATTACAAAAAATCACTGTTTCTCCGGGAAGGGGATAATCAGTTTTTCGCCCCGCGTAGCGATGTCTTTATCTTTTCTATTGGCCCGCATGATGGCTTCTTTGCTTACACCGTATTTCTGAGCCACTACCCGCAGCACATCGCCCGGCCCGACGGTGTGGACGGCCATCGCCTTCACATTCAGTTTCGTAATGCCTGCTTTAACTTCGCTCTCCGACACGCCGGGATTAAGCGCTTTCAGGGTAGCCAGTTTCATGTTGTAGCGAGTAGCCACGCCATAGAACGTTTCGCCCGCTCCAACCGTGTGCGAACTCGAAACACCCCCCGGCTTAATTTTCGGTTTTTCAACGGTTACCTCAGCTTTTGGTTTTTCGGCAGGCTTCTCCACTTTCGGCTTTTCAACCTTCGGTTTCTCGGCCTTTGGTTTCTCAACAACGGGCTTTTCGTCAGGCTCCTCTTTATCATCGGTGGTTTCCCGATTGTCTTCGGCTACTTCTTCCGCTTTGGCGTTGGCTTCGGGCGCATCGGCAGGCGGAGTTGCCTGCGAGAGATCGACCGGGGCTGGCTGCGACGACGTATCGGCCTCCTCGGGCGCCATCAGCATTTCGGGGTCATTCTGTGCCAGCGGCTGCTGGGAGGCCGTGTCGAGTGCCACGTTGGTCAATTCATCGGAGCCGTTTGTATCGTCGGTCACGTAGCCATACCCCACATAAAGCAGGGCGGCTATCAGGCCAACCAGCACAACGAGCGTAATGGCAGGCAGACTGGAATTTCGGGCCGGACGGGGGTTGGAGGCTTGATTTTCGGTATTCATGGGTTAACGAATAGAATGACTAATGGATAATGAACAATGGATAATGAATAGCGAGCCCGGAAGGGTAGCTTACCGACCAAGCGGCCCCAATTAATTGTACATTATACATTATCCATTAACTGACGGCTCATATCGGCCACTTTTTCTTTTAAATTTTCTTTGAACTGGATAAGCTTACGGGCTACGGCCTCATCGAAGGTGCCAATAATCTGCGCGGCCAGAATACCCGCATTCCGCGAACCGTCGAGTGCCATTGTGGCTACCGGAACACCGGCAGGCATTTGCAGAATCGACAATACCGAATCCCAGCCATCTATCGAATTGCTTGATTTAACCGGTACACCAATAACGGGAAGCGTTGTGAGCGATGCAACCATGCCGGGCAGGTGAGCGGCTCCGCCTGCCCCGGCGATAATAACCCGCAGCCCCCGGTCGTGGGCTGTTTTGGCATAGTCGACCATTTTTTCGGGCGTTCGGTGAGCCGACACGATATCCATTTCCCACGGTATGCCAAACTCGGTCAGCACGTCGGCGGCCTCCTGCATGACCTTCCGGTCGGAAAGGCTACCCATAATAATACCTACCATTCAGAGGAAACCAGTTGACTTTCTGCGAAATAACGCAGATTAAGGGAGATTTTGAGCGTATGACGCCGATTTTTTTTAGTCTCAGTCACCAGTAGTTAGCCGTTCGTGGCTGACGCGAGTCTGTAGCTTTTGCGTCAGCCACGAACGACTAACTACTGGTGATTGAGACTAATGACTTACGCCAGTTTCAGGGCATCGAATTTCCGGCCCAGAATCGCCACGTCATCGGCACCGAGGTAATCGTGCAGGAGCGTTGCGTAAATCTGCCGGAAATCAACCGAATAGGTCAGGTCGCCGTCGGTGAGGTTGGTTAGGTTTGGGGCTTCGTTCAGCACGCGCCGTGAGGGCAGGCCACCGCCAATCAGAAACACGTTATTGGCCGTTCCATGATCAGTACCGTTGCTGGCATTCTGTTTCACCCGCCTACCAAACTCCGAAAACGTCATCAGCAGCACATCGTTCTGCCGCCCGGCGGCTTTCAAATCGTCCATGAAGGTGCCAACGGCGCTGGCATATTGCCCCAGCAATCGTTCCTGTTGACCCGGCTGATTGGTGTGCGTGTCGAACCCGCTGATGGACACGTAATACACGCTCGTACCCACACCCGACTGGATCAGTTGCGAGACTGTTTTTAATCGCTGACCGAGTTCATGATTTGGATAGGTGGTCGATGTAGCATGAACGGGACCGCCACTCTGGTTCGCCTTGTCGTAGACATACTCTGCCGAGGAGACCGTTTCGGCCAGCGTTTTGTAGAGATATGCCACTGATTCGGGTTCGTTGCTGTGCTGCGAATCTGTACTGACTTTATGCCCGTTACTCAGTCCCTTCACAAGTCCAGAGCGAGTTTGGTTATACAGTTTTTTGGGGTCCAACACGGCCAGTCCATTCAGCGTATTGCCTTTGAGAGCCAGACTCAGCGTGTCGTCCACTTCGATGGTACGGAAAGGTTGCTGTGCCTTACCCGAACAGGCCGCATCCAGATACCGCCCAACCCAACCCGTGGGGAGATATTGATCCGAATCGCTGCCGGTTTGCCAGATGTCCATCGAGCGGAAGTGCGAGCGGTCAGGATTCGGGTAGCCAACGTTGTTGATGACCGTTACCAAACCCTCGTCATACAGGGCCTTGAGGGGCGTCATGGCCGGGTGAAGGCCAATTTCGTCGGTCAGCGTCAATACTTTTTCGGGGCGGATGGCAATCGTTGGCCGTTCGCGGTAGTAGATGTCGTTTCGGTAGGGGACAACAGTATTCAGACCGTCGTTACCGCCCGATAGCTGCACAACGACTAAGATTTTACCGTTCGTACCGGACACCTGACCCAGCGTTTGGGTTTCGTAGGCTTTCAGAAAGTGCGGAATCAGCATGGTTCCCGCCGTTGTGAAAGCCGATTGTTTGAGGAAGTTTCTGCGATTCATGGTTAAAGAGCGAAAGAGCGAAAGAGTGAAGCCATCCGGCAGATTTTTCACTCTTTCACTCTTTCTCCATTAAGTGAGTTGATACTCCGGCAGGCTCATGAGGGCCGCCGTTACGGCTTGAATTCGTTCGGTGCGGGTTGGCGCGGATTTGAGTTGCGTGTCGATCAACGCACGTTGCTCAGGCCGGAGCGGAAACGGCAACAGCGTGAGCGCGATGGTATTAATCAAATCAGCATCGGTCGTTTTGGCAAAGGCTGCTTCAAACTCGGCCCAGTTGACCGTCGTCTGGAACTTTGCCCCTCCCTTTCGGGCTAATGGCTCCGTGTTGACATCGCCATCCTCTTTTGGGCGCACGGCGATATCGTTGGCTTTCAAAATATAGCCCGGCAGTTGCATCCGAAACAACAGACTCGACGAATCTATCCAGCTTTTGCCGCCCGGCCAGCCCGCTACATTTGGTGGATAAAACAGCAGTTGGCCCAGCGTGCGCTGCACAAAAATCTGTGCCTGCGGCTGCTGAAACTGAACGTTGAGCGTGTGACGCAAACCGGCCAGCAACTCCACCGGCGACTTAATGTGCGCCCCCTGATTTTTGGCATCGTAGAACCAGTCGGCGGAGAAAATCGTCTCCATCAGATTTGCGATGTCGTAGCCGCTTTTATAGAATTGGTCGGCCAGTTCATCGACCCGTTTTTTGTCTTCGTTTTCATTGACGAAGAATCGGTAAATTTTGGTTGTTACGAACCGGGCCGTCTGCTTATTTTCGAGCAGCATAGCTATCACGTCCTCGCCTTTGAACGCGCCCGTTTTTCCGAAAATTGTTTTCTCGTCTTCATCGTGAACCCGCTCCCGAAAAACAAACTGACCGTCGAGTGTGTATTGCCAGCCCGTGAAGGCGCGGGCGGCATCCTTAATGTCGCGTTCGGTATAGTTGCCGCGCCCAACCGTGAACAACTCCATCACCTCGCGGGCAAAGTTTTCATTGGGTGCATTTTTTCGGTTTTGCTGATTATTCAGAAATTGCAGCATGGCCGGTTCTTTCGACACCGCCATCAGCAAATCGCTGAAGCGGCCCAGGGCGTGTTGCCGAAGGGTGTTGGCGTATTGCTGCATAAAGAGCGGATTGCGCCCCTGCGTCCGGCAGGCAAAGTGCCCATGCCAGAAAAGCGCCATTTTTTCGCGGAGGGCCGAGGTGCCGGTAGCCATTCGGTCGAGCCATTGCAGATTGAGGTCACGCACTTTCTCCACATTGAGCCGAATGCGCTCTTTGAGCATGTCTTTGTCGAGTTGCCCATTCTGAAACATGCCTTTCAACTGCTTCTTCGACTCGTTTTGGTCGGGTTCTACCACCTTAAGCGGCTCGACCGACTGGCTGTGGTTGAAAAGCTGGCGAACATTTTTCCGCAGCGATTGTCGGGAGGCCTCATCTAATTCGGTGGGGGTAGCCCCAAAACCGGCCCGGCTGAACAGGTAGCGCAGTCGGGCAATATCCTGAGCGTTTTTGGCAAACGTATCCATACCAAAGAGGAATCATTGAGCTAATATGATTCGTTGAGCGCCAGAAGGTTTAGCGAGAGATGGGTAAAAATTTTGTTAGTGAGTAAGATCACAAAAAAGCGTCCAACCTGTGCGCTGATAATTTAGTCAAACACAGGCTGAACGCTTTATAAATATGTCTCGTGGGTGGAGAGGATTTATAGAATTACTTACCTTTTCTAGAAGCTAATCATCCTCTTCTCTATTTGTTCTTCCGACCGATTGTAGAGAAACAGGACTTCTATAAACTGTGGGCTACTTTTTGAAAAAGTTGGCGGCTTACGAAGCCCCACCTTCAACGACGAATCGGCACGAATGAGTCCATACGTAACTGACCCTCCATCAGGCAGCATGTTTTGTAAATTAGCTGGTAGTTTAGTAAGGCCAAATCGTTGTGTGTCACTATCCATAACCATTTTCTGCTTAAACTGAGCCTCCAGAACATGACGGAGTGAATCCATAAGCCCCGGACGGAATGGAAATGAATGAATGTAAGAATGGACTTGTCTATCATAGAGAACTTCCTTAGGCTGATGTTCATTATCAAAATCACCCGCCTGAAACAGATATTCCAGGGTAACAACGCTGCCGGTTTGGCTTTCGGTATAATAATGGCCAGGTGGTTTGTAGGACAAATTATATTGTTTTACAGCCTCACCTACGGAGAGTGGAAACTGCCATTTATTTCCATTAAAACTGACCGTTATGGGTTTAGGGGGCGCAGATTTACAGGTTAGGACCACTAAACAGGCGCAAAAAAAAATTCTTAGCATGATCATAAATTAAGGGGTTCGGGTGCCATCAATCTTTCTTAAATCTCCTTTTTGAAATGCCTCTAAAACAAGTCCTACCAAGTTAGCTGGGTTACAACCATGTACTTCCCACTTCTTCCCTATATCTATACCAACATTATTATTATGAGTATCCATCCTGAACGAAGCATCACTACCAGCCCTCTCTCCATCGCACTCCTCATGTCGTTCAGCCATCTCACGCGTGTGGGTAGCTCCAAACGAGCATGTATTTAATGCTTGATAAAGTGCATGCTTTATAGCATTCTCTGGAGCATCCCCATTATCAATTTGTTTCGGAAAGGTATCATTCATAAATTTATCGACAGCACCTCGATTCACTGATATTGGAACTGCAATTAAAGGATTAGAGGTTACATAGTCTCGCTCACAAGAATTTGTACCGAATGGGTCTTCCTTTACGCTGTTAGCTACTCCCCCCTGATTATTATTTCCATCACTATAAGCCGGAGCACTTGGATTGCCTGGCTCCTGGGTAGTCCCGTCATTTCCAATAATGATGATCCCAATATTAGTGTACCCATAGTTGGGAGCCTGGGCCGTCACATTAATATAAACAGGTAAATAACCTCCGGTTTCAAGAATAGTACCCAGGTCCGGGTTCTGCTCGTCGCAGTCATCGCCACTGCTTCGGTAGATGCTTGTCTCATTAACAGAGGTTTGAGGAGTGAAGCCGTTGGCCGAAGTAAGGATTTGAGAATGAGCTACTGGTGCATCATCAGTGGCTGATTTTGCGCCGGGTAGTAACAATAATCTAGTAAAGTGACAAAAAAGCGTCCAACCTGTGCGCTGATACATCAGTTAAACACAGGCTGAACGCTTTTATGAATATGTCTCAGTTCGACATTAACGAGCGAGACTGAGCCAGTCACTTACTTCAAATAGTAAGGAACGCTACCTGCCAATTTACGTTTAAATAATCGTGCCCCCACGAACGTTAATTTTTCGATAGGCGCATCATAAATGAATCCACAAGGCACTCGTAGTTCCTTTGGGCCGGGCTGTTTCAATAGTTCTCTATACTCAAGATCATCACAAAGTTGCTTTCCTATAAAACTCCTTACTCTTTCAAACCACTTTTGTTTATCCTCAATGAGTAATTCCGAGCCATCATAAATCAGAAATGGGTGATTTTCAATAGTCATGAAACTGGCAGGCAAATGCTCCTTTGCTTCAATTAAGTATCCATACGAAGTTAGATAAATCGTTAAAGTGTCGGCGTTGGGTTTAAATAGCAATACTGAAACAATAGGAAACCCGCCTTTACGCCCCTCATCAATTTCTTTTAGGTGATTGACCAAGATTGGCTTAAACTCTGACTGCTTCAATAGCCAGTCCAGTTGGCTTTGAGCTTTAAGGGGTGTCTGGCTAAACCAGAAGCACAAGAAGTAGAATAGTAATCTTACCATAATTGTGTCATTTACAAGGGTCAGTGGGGTACATAGTCGAGATTGGATTACCATTGGCATCGTAGTGAAGCAAAACGTTTTTTTGCGTTAAGTCATCTTTACCAAAAATATAACAGTCTACGCCCGGATGGCTTGCTGCCCAATTTTTATCAGCAGGACTCGGCAAGAAGGGATTTCCAATAGCGGTGCTTGGATGCGTATGAATAGCACTATATACCATTATTCTTGTTCCGTCACATAAATCAAGAACTGTGCTCTTAACCCCATGTTCATCTGTAACTGTTACAAACGTCCCCAAATAGTCAGTATAACTTCCACTGACGTTATTGTTATGATATGTTCCTGAACAGTCGTTACCTGAAGTTGGCATTATTAAGGTTCCCATATTGGTTATAAGAACCATGTTTTCCACCGATGGATCTCCATTGGCGTCAAAACTCTGTTGCCATAGTCTATTTAAGGTACGACATAGCGGTTCGTTTGTATAGGTAGGTTTGGGTTTAGAAGGTGAGGTTTCCTGCCCCTGATTATTATTCCCATCGCCATAAGCTGGCGCGTTTGGATTGCCTGGCTCCTGGGTAGCCCCGTCATTTCCAATAATGATGATCCCAATGTTAGTATACCCATAGTTGGGAGCCTGGGCCGTCACATTAATATAAACAGGCAAATAACCTCCGGTTTCAAGAATAGTACCCAGATCGGGGTTCTGCTCGTCGCAGTCATCACCCGTGCTTCGGTAGATGCTTGCTTCATTAACAGGGCTTTGAGGAGCAAAACCGTTGGGCGAAGCAGTGGTTTGAGAATAGGCCTTTGTGGCATTATCGGTAGCTGATTGCTGGTTCGGTATGGCTTCAATTGAGAGGTCATCAAACAAAACCGGAATTTTGCTCTTGTTCTGTAAGCGAACGGCGATATACCCATCCTGACGGACACGCCCGTCAATAGATAATGGCTGCCATGCTCCACGAACCGTTTTGTCAAGGTGTACCTGCTGCCGATAGACAAACTTACCCTGTTTGTTGTAGAAGGCCAACTCAGCAGTGGCTTTAGGCAACCTCTTCACTAAGAGAGATTTAACCAATGGTAGCATCAGTGCAGTGCTCAAACCAACAGCGGGTGCAGTCTGGAAAGTACCGCGCAGGTCGGTCAGGGCGGCCTGTTTGTGCGTCATGGTCAGGCCCGCCACAACGCCCCCCACAAGAGCCGAGGTTATCTGAGGGGTAAGGTTACGTTTTGATAACGAAGGAGCAAACGCATACACATTCAGCGAGAGATCATCACCTTGCTTAACCGAAATTAACCTACTCGTTAACGACGATATACTGCCAGAGCCTCTGGTACTAAGTTGCAGAGATGATCGGCCTGTGCGGGCATTAGCTGCTGAGAGCGACTCCTCACCGCCCGGGAAGAATCTGGCTACCTGCTCATCACAATCACCACCTACACTGTGTAATACCGTTCTTTCGCAACTCCCTGTTGTTCTGGGGCTACCCATCAGGTTAGTGCTGGTGCCTGCATATTTGACTGAAATTGTCACAGGCGACCCAACTTTGTAGTTATTGGGCAGAGGCACATCAAATCCGAAGGCATTATACCCCGACACACCAACTGCATTGGCCACATCCTGACGACTCTTATTGGCGGTTACGTTCATGGCCACTAACCAGCCATTTATGTAGATATCACACTTTGCAGATTGATGAGGAGTACTTGAGTTGAAAACCCAGCCTCTTATGCCATTGCAATCGGCTCCATCGAGATACCCAACCCAGTTACTTCCCGCCGATGGAATTGGGCTAACATTAGGTGTTGTGGGCGTGCTGGGTGTTGTGGGGGTAGAGGTCGACGTGCGCGGATCATTCTGAGCAAAGCAACTTAGTTTATTCATGTCGAAGCCTGTTCCACCAGCCGCCTGCTGCATCCAGCTTTGGGGCTTAAAGCCTTGCGAAGCGTTCTGATAGCTGGCAAAGAGCACGCCATTATGGTAGTGGGCATAGATTTGTTCGCCGTTGAAATTAAACAGAAACTGCCCTTCCGAGAAAACACAATTGCCCGAGGATGGATTAGTCGGCGTGGTGGGGTTTGTGGGAGTAGATGGCGTTGTGGGCGTTGAGGAATTGCGCGGATCGTTCTGTGCAAAGCAACCTACTTTGCTCTGGTCAAAGCCCACGGCCCCACCTGCCTGCTGCACCCAGCTTTGGGGCTTGAAGCCCGATGAAGGGCTCTGATAAGCGGCAAACAGAACGCCATTATGGTAGTGGGCATAAATCTGTTCCCCATGAAAATTAAACAGAAATTGTCCTTCTGAAAAAGAACAATTACCTGACGACGGATTAGCTGGCGTTGTAGGCGTGGATGTTGACGTGCGCGGGTCATTTTGAGCAAAGCAACCTACTTTATTCTGGTCGAATCCTACGGCCCCGCCCGCCTGCTGCACCCAACTCTGGGGCTTAAAACCCGAACCATCCTGATAAGCCGCAAACAAGCTTCCATTGTGATAGTGGGCATAGATCTGCTCTCCATGAAAATTAAACAGAAACTGTCCTTCTGAGAAAGAGCAATTATCTGCCGATGGCGTTGGCAAATTGGCCCAGTGAGAGCCGGTTCCGCTGTAAGTCGCTATCACCGAAGCAACTGTAAAAAAAGCAGTTAGCAAGAACGTCCAACCGCATACGTAGTGTTTTTTCATAAAATTTCGCTTTAAAAATTGAATCGCTAAATAAGCAAATAACTTTATTTATATATAAATAGGTATACAAATATTCTTTTATAAGAATACTTGTAGCAGGCTTTTCGATTATTTATATCTATTAAATTTATTAACATATACTATCAAATAGGCAATCATATATATACTATATCTCTTGTGAATTAACATATTCCGCAACAGAAGCCTCCCCTTTTTCGTATTTAATAAATACCCTCATTATTGATCTGGTATCCTCTGCGTATCCATTTGTATGCCTCAACGTTTATGGTTCTGCAAAGTCTGTCTCCCGGCCATTCTTCTGGTTGTATTAACCATCGAATCGCTGTTGGCGCAGTCGTTACCGCAATACAGCACCCAGCAGCGGGTGCGGCAGGCAGCCCTGCAAAAATCAATCGAGCAGGTTCAGACTGAGAACTACCGGCAGGCAGTGGCCCTTGCTCAACGGCTGAACCGCCCCCTTGAACAGCGCTCGGCCACGGGCCGGGTCGTTGTGTTGCGGGGCATCAGCAACCGGGGCGAACTTCTCTACGACGCCACATATAGCACCACAAGAGCAGCCCAAAGCACACGCACAACCTCGCTCTATGCGGGGGGCAGCCTCGGCGTATCCTTGTCGGGCAGTACGTTGACGGATAAACTGGGTATCTGGGATGGTGGAAAAGTGCGTAACACGCACATTGAATTTCGCAACAGCCTATCAGAAAGTCGGGTAGCGCAGATCGACAATGCTACGACGCTATCCAGCCACGCTACCCACGTTGCCGGTATTATGATGGCGGCTGGCATCAATCCGCAGGTAAAAGGCATGGCGTTTGGCGCCAATCTGCGGGCCTACGACTTCAGCCGGGATGTGAGTGAGATGAGTGCAGCAGCAGCTAACCTGCTTATTTCCAATCATTCCTACGGGTCCAATGCGGGCTGGATACTCAATGAAGACCGGAGTACGACTAACAAATGGGAGTGGTGGGGCGATACGACCATCAGCAAGACTGAAGATTATAAATTCGGATTTTATAACGATGCCACCGCTTCGTGGGATCAGATTGCTCAAAATGCCCCTTATTACCTGATTGTTAAATCGGCGGGGAATGATCATGGGGCAAACGGGCCCGGCGCGGGGCAGCCCTATTACCTGGGCAGCAGCAATGCCACCAGCACGGCTCCCCGCAAAGATCAGAACGGCTACGACCAGATACCCACCTACGGCACAGCGAAGAATATTCTGTCGGTGGGCGCCATCAGTAACCTCAACTATGGCTATAACCAAACCTCCGACGTGGTGTTGAGCGGCTTCACCAGTTGGGGGCCAACGGATGATGGGCGCATTAAACCCGACATTGTGGGCATTGGCGTTAGTATCCTCTCATCGAGTTCGGAAACTGACAGCGCCTATGTGGTGTATAGTGGCACGTCGATGTCGTCGCCCAACGTGGCTGGCTCCCTGCTGCTGTTGCAGGAATTATTTTCGCAGCGGAACAAGGGCCGGTTTTTGCGTTCATCTACGCTGAAAGGGCTGGCACTGCACACCGCCGACGAGTCGGGCAGTGCGCCCGGACCCGACTACCGCAACGGATGGGGGCTCCTGAACGTTGAACGGGCCGGGCAGGCCATTTTAAACACGGATCAGAGTTACCTGATCGATGAACGAACGCTAAACCAGAGCGAAGTCTATTCCTTAACCGTCGTGGCGTCGGGGCGCGGGCCACTCGTCTCAACCATCTGCTGGACCGACCCGGCAGCAACGGCTACAGTTTCCTCAACGGCAACCGTAAATGCCCGAACGCCTAAACTCGTTAATGACCTCGACATTCGCATCAGTGATGGCAAAAGCAGCACTCAACCCTGGATACTGGACCCAAATAATCCGGCAGCAGCCGCTACACGGGGCGATAATATCCGCGACAATGTGGAGCAGGTGCTGATTGCGAATCCGATACCGGGCAAATCCTACACCATCACGGTTGCCCACAAAGGCACATTAAGCGGTATCAGGCAGGACTATGCCCTGCTGCTCAGTGGCGTTGGTGGCAACGCCTATTGCGCGTCGTCCGCAAGTTCAATGGCGGATAGCAAAATCAGCCGGGTACAGTTGGGGAGTATTAACCAGGCTGGCGCCGATGGCTGCACGACCTATACCGATTTTTCGTCCGTAACGACGCCCATTCAGCCCGGCCAGCAGCTTCCCCTAACAGTATCGCTCGGCACGTGTGGAGCCACCAAAAATGTGGTCGTGAAAGCCTTTGCCGACTGGAATCTGAACGGCAGTTTCGACGATCCAGGTGAAACGGTAGCCACGTCGGGTGTGCTGACCAATTCGGCCCAGTTTACGGCAACGGTATCTGTTCCTGCAACCGTACAAAATGGTCAGTTTGTGCGCCTGCGTATTGTTGCAACCGAAACCGACACCCCAACGGCGGTGAATGCCTGCGGGAGCTACGGCAATGGTGAGACCCAGGATTTTCTGCTAAACATTGTGCAAACTGCCAACGACGTGGGAGTCAGCGCGCTCGTTTCACCTGAGGCTAATTTTTGTGGGCAAACCAATACTGATGTGACCGTAGCGGTGCGGCTTCGCAACTATGGCACCGCTAATCAAACCAACGTGCCGGTCAGCGTAAAAATAACGGATGCTGCCAATGCCGAGGTTGCCACACTAACCGGTACGGTTCCGACAATAACGGCGTTTCGGGAAAGTCTGCTGACATTGTCCTTACCCGCAACGGTCATGTTAGCAGCCGGGCAGACGTATCGCTTTACCATTACAACGACCCTCGGCACCGATCAGAACGCTGGCAATAATACCGTTACCGAAACCCGCACAACTGCCCCCGCTGCTGTCAATGGCCTGTTTACGGCCGCACGCTGCGGAAGCGATTCGGTCATTACGCTGCGAAATACCGGGAGTGGTACGGCCTATTGGTACGATGCACCAACAAACGGCAGTCTGCTGGCGGCAGGGAATCAGGTGGTTGTGAAAACGCTGCCAGCCAGTGGCGAGTTTTATGCAACGCTGAATAATTTTTCCGGCACCGTGGGTCCCGCCGACAAACGGGTATTCGGTGGAGGCTCCTACAGCGGAAATTTTGGCCCCGCCCCACTCATCAGTACAACCGTACCGATAGTTCTTGAAAGCGCACGGCTTTACATCGGCGATGCCGGACAAATAACATTTACCGTGCGGACGTTCGACAACACGGCAATTTCGAGTGTCACACTCGATGTATCCCCTACGCGAAACCAAAGCCTGACAGCCACCACCAATAGCCAGTTAGTCGATGACCCCAACGATCAGGGGGCCATCTATCCACTGAATCTGCGTATTCCGGCAGCGGGTAATTATAAGATCACCATTGATTACAGTGGTGGAGCGTCTATTTTTCGGAGTAACATTGGGGTCAACGGATTTCCCTACCAACTAACAACTCAAACCGGCCAGCCACTTGTCAAGATCAAGGGGGCTCAGTTTAATGCCGACACCGTAAAAACCGCCTGGTATTATCTGTATAATCTGCGGGTTCGGTCGCTGGACTGCCCGGCCCCGCAGCGAACGGCGGTTCTGCCCACCACAGGAACGACGCCAACAGCCTCCATTACTCCCAATCGGTCGACCAGTTTCTGTCAGGGAGCAAGTGTAGTGCTTCAGGCAACTATGGGTAGTGACTTAACGTATCGCTGGTATCTGGATGGGCAGCTTATCAGTGGAGCCACCACCAGTAGCCTTCAGGCGGCTGCGTCGGGCAGTTACGTGGTGGAGGTGGCAAATATCTGTTCACCAGTACGGTCGGCGGGCGTTCAACTGGATGCCCTGACGGCACAAACGCCAACGGTAACGACCAATGGCTTCACACTCACAACAAACGCGGTGTCGGCCATTCAATGGCTATTCGATGGGGTAGCCATTTCGGGCGCAACGGGGTCAAGCTATGCAGTTGCAAAAACGGGGCGGTACTCGGTAAGAGGCAATGTGAATGGCTGCGGAGAATCTATTTCCAATGAAGTTTACCTGGCTATTCTGGCCGCCGAACCCGACCCCGCCGATGGCGACCTGCTTGTGTACCCTAATCCCGCAACAAAGCAATTCACCGTTTCGATTCCGGCGTTGGTGTCCCCTTACTCGGTGCCGACTCTGCGGCTAACGGATGTTCAGGGTCAAACGGTTCGAACAGCGGTCCTACAACGAGAGGGAAAAAGTTATTCAGCGGTAGTCGATCTAACCAGCCTGCAGGGCGGTACGTTTTTTGTGGTTATTGAAGACGACCGGAGGCAGCGTCTTCGGGTGAAACGAATTCGTGCGTACTAACCTCTACTCCATCTGATACTCCTCTACCAACACAGTACGTTCAGTCAAAAACCGGCACAGGACAATGGAGGGCGCTTATTTCCAGTTGTTCTGTGGCTTACGCTGCTGTTTCTGCCCGGCGCCCGCAACCAGGTTTGGGCACAATCCGCTGGCAAAATATCGGCCTCACACTGGCAAATTGAACTGACCGAACGTTACACGCAACTCCAGAAACGCACCCGTTCATTAGCGCAACAGCACGGCTGGGCTCTCCACAAAAACTATTCCAATAGCCGCATTCTTCAACTTCAGGAGATTGACGAGGTAGGCGGGCCAATTTATTATACACTTCATAATACGGAAGCCGCACGCGGCAGCCGAACGCTGGCCTTGCAGGGGTTTGGCACCTTGCCCATTGCCTTGTCGGGCAATTCGGCCCTGATGAATGGACGGCTGGGCTTGTGGGACGGAGGCCGGGTATTAACGTCGCACCAGGAACTGGGCACGTCACGAATTGCCCAGAAAGACAACCCTACCGCACTCAGTAACCATGCAACTCACCTCGCCGGAACGCTGGTGGCGCAGGGCATTAACCCGTTGGCAAAAGGTATGGCCTATGGCGCACAGCTATCAGTCTGGGACTATGCCGACGACATGACCGAACTGGTTGCAGCCGCGCCGAACCTGCTCATTTCCAACCACGCTTATGCCCCCGTAACGGGGTGGCTCTTTAACGCATCCCGGCCCGGTACCGACTCCAACCTGAAATGGGAATGGTGGGGAAATACAAGTATCAGCGAGACGGAAGATTATCTGTTCGGCTTTTATACCACGAAAGCCCGCGACCTGGACCGGGTGGCTTATAACAATCCATTTTATCTGATGGTCCGGTCGGCCGACAACAAACGCAGCGAGACCGGTCCACCGGCCAATACCGTGTATTTTCTGAAAAACACATCCACACAAAGTACACTGGCCCGGAGCCGAAATGATGCGTATGACGTTATTCCGGCGGAAGCAACGGCCAAAAATGTACTTACAGTGGGGGCGGCCAACGTAGGCTTCACGGGTCAGAATCAACTCATTCCGCAGGGTTCAACGTCCTTCAGCGGCTGGGGGCCTACCGACGACGGACGCATTAAACCGGATTTGCTGGGTATTGGATCCGATGTTTTCTCCACATTAAGCACGTCCACTACGGAGTACGGGATTTATGGTGGCACGTCAATGGCATCAGCCAACGTATCGGGTACGTTGTTTTTGCTCCAGGAACTATACGCCCGGCAGCGCGGTCCGGGAATGCCCGCAACCGGGCAATTTATGCGGGCTGCTACCCTGAAAGCGCTGGCTCTGCATACCGCCGACCGACCGACTCCAGCCGCCGGACCCGATTATCGTCAGGGCTGGGGCTTACTCAATGCCGAAGCAGCCGCCCGGTTAGTGCTCAATGAAGAGTTGGCGCACCAGATTCTGGAACAAAGCTTACCAGCAGGCAGCAGTTTTAGCCGCTCCGTGGTGGCGCAGGGAAATGAGCCGCTCGTAGTTACGCTGTGCTGGACTGATCCAGAAGGATTAGCGACACCTGTTGCCGCCAGTTCATTGAACAGTCGAGCCCCGAAACTTGTCAACGACCTCGACCTGCGTATCAGCGATGGCAGCGTCAGTGTTCAGCCGTGGGTGCTTGATCCAGGCAATCCATCGGCGGCTGCTACACGGGGCAACAATAGCCGCGACAATGTGGAGCAAGTCTACATTGCGAATCCGACTGCCGGGAAAACCTATACAATTTCTGTCTCGCACAAGGGTAAAATGACGTACACCAGCCAGCCTTTCTCCCTAATTATGAGCGGTCTGCGCCGGAAAAGCTGCCAGCTAACAGCCAGTGTTCAGCCAAAGAGGGACACGACTATCTGCGCTGGAACAGCATTACCACTACAGTCGGAGAATCAATCGCCCGGCTTGAGTTACCAGTGGCTACGCAATGGAACTGCGCTGCCTTCTGCCACCAATCCTGTTTATCTGGCTACTCAGGCTGGGTCATACCTGCTGCTGGTAAAAGACAGTCAGGGTTGTTCGGCCAGTTCGCAACCCGTGCAGGTGCAGCTACAAACGCCTACGATAGGTCTGACACCCCAGGGCGACCAGTGGCTCTGCGACAATCAGGAGTCGGTTCAACTACAGGTTGGCGCCTTGACCGGCAACTCACAAAACGGGACAGTTATTGAATGGTTACGCGACAAATCGGTTATTGCCCAGGCACACGCAGCAAGTTTTACGGCTACTCAGCCGGGCAGCTATCAGGTGCGGGTAACCCAGAACGGGTGCCAGTCTCTCTCAACAGAAACAAAGGTGCTGGCCAGTTCGGTCAATAACCTCGATATAGCCCCTCATGAAACGACACTGATGCTTCCGCAGGGGGCCTCAGTCCTGTTAAAAGCACCGCTCGATAGTTCCTACAGCTACCAGTGGTTTCGGAATGACCAGGCGTTGGCTAATGCTCTTGAGTATCAGTTATCGGTGGTTCAGGCTGGCACCTATAAGGTGCAGATTACCCAGCAACATTGTGTAGGCTGGTCCAGCAGCCGATTCGTACAAACCGCCCTTCTGACGGCGACGACTCCCGACCCCGACGGTTCGTTTAGTGTGTACCCCAACCCCGCCGAAACCACGCTTTCTATTCGCTACATAAACCTACTCACTAAACAGGTTGACGTGGACCTGTCCGACCTGCGGGGTACTTTACGCCAACCTACATATTCTATAAAAGCGCAGAACGGACAGATCAACAGCCAGTTATCCATCCAACATTTACCCCCCGGCCAGTATATTATCAGACTGACCGATGGGCTGACGACGCAGGTGCGGCAGTTCATAAAAAAATAAAACCGGTCCACTGTAGCTTATTGCCAGAATGGACCGGTTTTATTTTATCTGTCGGCTCTACTTTCCTTTTCCCGCACCGGCTTCCTGGGTGAGGGCCAGTTTCACGGCTTCATACAAGTTGACAACCCCGCCCGTTTTCGACAGACTGGCGAAGTCAACCAGTTCAGCCGATTCGGGTTTGTTCACTTTCAGAACATAAGGTGTTGCCGATTGCTGAATAATCCGCTTGATGTCGGCAGAGGTCAGTTTCGGAAAATACGACTTCAGGACAGCCGCCACGCCGGACACAACCGGTGAGGCCATGCTCGTGCCGCTGTTGTTTTCGTATTTGCCGTCTGGCACAGTCGAGAAGACATCCTTGCCGGGTGCAAACACATCGACCGTTTTCTGACCATAGTTTGAGAAACTGGCCACCAGTTCACCTGTTTTGTGTTCGCTGCTTGCTCCGACTGTGATCAGGTTCGGGATGGTGGTTCCATCCATAAACCGGGGCGATGGATAACTCGCATCAGTATCAATATTTTTACCATCGTTGCCAGCGGCCTGAACGATCAGCACATCTTTCGAGAGCGCATATCGCTCGGCGTCCTCAACAGCTTTGCGCTGGGGCGAGTAGTCTTTGCCGAAACTCATGTTGATAATCTGTGCGCCGTTGTCTACCGCATACCGAATGGCATTGGCAACATCCTTATCGCGCTCATCGCCATCCGGCACCGCCCGAACACCCATAATCTGCACGGCGTCGGCAATGCCCAGTATGCCCAGATTATTGCTGCGGTCGGCGCCAATAATGCCCGCTACGTGCGTGCCATGATGGGCATCGGGACCTGCAATGTCGGCATTGCCATAGTCGCGCTGGCTCAGATCTTCGGGATTATCGCCAACCGCCGACCGTCCGTCGAAGTCAGGGTTGTAATTATACTCCGCGCGTGACTTAAGCTGGCCATTTGCTTTATCAAGTTCATCCAGAACGCCCTCGGCATCGGCAGCTCCCTGCTGCCGTAATAGCTGTAGAACACCCTGCGTTGGTTGCTTCAGGGCAACATTTGTGAGCGTATCGGTGGCTTTACGCAGGGTGAGAGTGTCCAATTTCGAGACGTTCAGTGCTTTTTTGAGCATCGTAACGGCCATCGAAAACTGCGTGTAAAACTGGCTGATACTTTGGTACTGCGCCTTATATTGCGCCTGATTTTTCTCGACTTCTGCTTTGGTTTTCACATACAGGTCGTACTCTTTCTGCTGGTCGGGTGTTAGCGACTTGCGGTCCTTGCCTTCGTATTTCGGCTTCAGTTTTACGTAAAGCCGGGTCACTTCGGCCGTTTCATAACCGACATTACGGCCATCCTTACCACCAATGAAGTTCCAGCCGTGAATATCATCGGTATACCCATTTTTGTCATCGTCTTTACCATTTCCGGCAATTTCTTTCGGATTCGTCCACAACACCCGGCGAATGTCTTCGTGGGTCGTGTCGATGCCGCCATCAATTACGGCCACCACAACAGGCGTAGGCTTACGATCTTTAAGCAATTCGCGATAGGTGCGCTCAACGCTAATGCCAGCGGTGCTATCGGTTTTATCGAGCAGATACCACTGCGTTTGTTGCGCCGAAGCCGCTATAGAGAGCAGACAAACCGACGCACTGAGGAGGAGTTTCTTCATAAATTGTTAACAAAAAAATCTTCACAAATTACGAAGAAACACACTGATTAATAGCTTAAAATTTGTTAAAGCCTCTTTTATGGCTTGTCATGCTTTGTGGTCTGGTAATGTTGCTGTAGTAAATCTTCGCCGAAATCATTGGTCAAATCCCGCACAACCGTATGGATGTGATTCGCATTTGTTTGCGTGTTATCATACTCAATTAGAATGGTTGGGCCATGAATGCGATAATACCAGCCTTTTCCGGCGCCTAACTCTGGCGTTAGATCGCCTGCCCAGGCAAACCGCAGGCTATCTAAACCGGCTTTTTCCAATTTATCCATTTGCTGTTTCGCCAGCGTAATCCGGTAATTAGTGAGATAGGACTGGAGCAAGCCTAAAAATAATTTCCGCTGACTGGCGTTCATCTCGGCCAGCTTCAGCCCTTCCATCTTCTCTAACGATGCGCTGCGCTTGTTGCTGGTAACCATTTCGGGATACGCCACTGTGGCCACTACCGCCTTGTTCCGCTGGTCGGGATTCAGTGAGTTAAGTAAGGCAAATGCCTGTTCGGTTTCCACTTTAAATATCTGCCGTCCCTTCTGGGGTAAATTCTTCACGCGCGAGTCCGCCATGCGTTTGTCGGCCATTGTGGAGTCGTATCGGAGTACACCCGGATTGCTACCAAAAAACGTAGGTGTCTGCCCTAATACCTGGCTCGCTAAGGATAAAAATTGCAGGGACAAATGATGGCCCTCAATGCGCCAGCTCCACGGATTTTTAGTGGCTGGCTCACCGAAAATGGTGAACGAATAATTTTCTGGATCGCGGTAGGTATCGTTTGGCGGGCGATTATCAATGACCCGCAGCACATTTTCCATGTCAATAATGGCCATCGCTTTGTCATATCCCTGCTGGCTCAGGCCCGTTTTGAGCAGCGTCATGGCGGCCTGTCGCTGTTCAGCCGTCATTTGCTTCAGGGGCAAACCCTTCCGCTCGCGGGGAACGAAATGCCAGTTAAACCGTTCAGGATCGTCAAGCATATAGGTTGCCAGTTTCCGTTGCTCTGGCGAGAGCGTAGCCAGAAAGGTCGTGGCGGCCTCCAGCATATCATCTTTTACACGCTGCTGAGCAGGCGACGCAGCGGGCGATGAGGTAGCCTGCCCAAATACGCGACTTAGGCACAGCCAGCAAATAATAAGACTATATTTTATCATGATCGGAGTCGGGTTTATAGTTTCTAAAGCAGTCTTCGCTTTGTATTTACCTGTGAGCGGATCTGCCCTTGCAAATAAGTACTTACCTGACTCAGGTATAGGATACTTAGCCCATTTACCAACAACCGCAGCCTTTTGCGAGTTTACCTGAATAACTCACTGTCACCACCTAAAGACCATGTCTACCCGGCCCCCGAACAACAGCATTGGTCCACTCGATCATCTGGCAATGCGTTATTTACGGCACGCACTTGATATGTCGCATCCTTCCGATGAACCGTATGTGATGAACCCGACTGAAAGCCGTGTTATCCGCCGAACCAAGCTCATCATCCTGACGATGGCAGCCCTGCTTGGCACGGCGGGCGTTATACTGCTTTACTGGCCTCAATACGCGTGGCCAGACTTATTTGGCGGTACATCCGTTCGGTTATTCGATCAGGTGTATGAGTTGCCTCTTATCACTATGTTATACGGCTTACTGCTGCTTTATGTGGAGGTAAATTTGCTCATCTCGATTAACATGTGGGGGGTGAAGATGATTATGGACGTGTGTCAGTTTCCCCGGATTCATGATGCTCAATACGGTCGCCATCTGCAATCACTGGCCGATGCGGCCCTCGACAAACAGAACCAGGGCATTTTGCGATTTGGCATTGATCCTTATTTGACCATGCCACCCTGGGGTTTGCCTATTTTTTTTCTGCTGAATCTGGTAAAAGCTGCTTTGAGCAAGTTAGCCCTCACATTTGTGCTGAAACGGTTTCTGGGCCAATATGCGCTCAGACAGCTAACAGATTTAGCGGGCATTCCGATCTATGCTTTTTGGAATGCCTGGGCTTCGTGGCAGGTTCTTCATGAAGCCCAGGTTCGGGTCATGGCGCCAACAACCATTCGCGAATTTGTCCACGAACTGCACGATGAATGGGGCAAGAACGACCAGTTCCGGCCGTTAATTCTGGAAGCGCTGCACCATGTCGCCATTCTGAAACGGCAATACAATTATGCCCACTTTCTGCTGACAGAAACGCTCATCGACCGCTTTGATCTCAACATGGATACAACGCTGACCGGCCATTTTGCCGAACAGGTGCTTCAGGCACCCGTTGCTGTTCGCCGAAGTCTGGAACGACTCCTTGTATTTGGGGTTCTGGTGGATGGCAAGCTTTCGTGGGTAGAGAAAAGACGCCTGCACGAATTGCGCCGGAAAGGAGTTTTAACTTATTCAACAAGTGACATTCGTCGTATTGGCAGTGACTACAACCAGGGGCGCGGTTTGTGGGTGTAAAAATTGACGATTGACGATTTATTGCTGATGCATGAGAAAATCGTCAATCGTAATTCGTCAATTTTTACATGGTTTTGCCAGCCGTAAAAATATCTTCCTGATCGGGCAGGTGCGGATTCACGAATACATCGGCTCCGTTGATAGTGCGTCGAATGGGTTCGGCAGTCGGGCTTTGGCGGTGATGCCGGTAGGCCTTGTCGGATGAGTAATGGCACACAAACGACTTACGGGTTAAGGCTGCATTACGGATCGCATCGCCCCCGTGAGCCAGAGCCGCGTGCCAGATTAACACATCTCCTTTCTTCACTAACAGCGTTTTTTTGACCAATCCCGCTTTCTGACAAGCGGCATCGAGATAATTGGCAAAATCGTTCGGATCGAGCGTCGATTTGTCGTTAAAAAATATCCCGTTGCCAAAGTTGAATTTATTGATCTTATGCGAGCCAGGATAGTAGAACAATGGCCCCGAGTCAATATGAACATCTTCGAGGGCAATCCAGGCAGCGGCTAAGTGGCTTGGAATTTCGGACACTACATACGCAAAATCCTGGTGTGTAGCCTGCTGGCTGCCATACTTAAATAACAGGCTCTGCATCCCAATAACCTTGTCGCCAAAAACGGCTTCCAGAAAGGCAATAATATTCTTATGAAGCATGATTTTCTTGCCAATCACCGAGTTATCATGAAAATCGGTAAATTTTATATAAGGCCCGTTCAGTACCGATTTGGGCACATCTTTCACGGGTTGAACCGGTTTAGACCGATACTCAGGCAGGTCAATCCGCACCAATGTCTGGTAATCTTCATGGTGTTCGATCAACTCTTCGATCTCACTCCACAACTGGTCGAGCCAGGCCGTTTGAATCGCCTGGTCCAGAATAACATAGCCGTTCACCCGCCAGAAACGCATTTTCTCTTCCAGGTCGTAAGGTAGATTTTTGGCGGCCGGATATTGCTTCATGAATGCCGTAATATCGGCATCCTCTTTATCAATCCAGGGAAGCGACGCATGGTCGAATTCAGTGATTACTTTTTCGGGCCTAAGCGTCTGTTTAACAACAGCTTTTAGGGCATTCAGCAAATTGGACATAGGATTGTGGAGGGAGATTTGTCAGATTAAAAGTAGTGGAATACAGACGATCCAACAAAAAAGGGATATAAAATTTAGATCAATGACCTAAATTTTATATCCCTTTTAGCCTATGCTGTTGCTTTAGAGTCAATTTTCTGAACCCGTACTTCATGAATTCGTTTATCATCAGCCGATAGAACGACGAATAAGAACCCGGCATAAGTTATCCGATCACCAGCTTTGGGCAATCGACTGAATAATTCGAGCATCAGTCCACCCAACGATTCACTGTCGCCCTGCATCGCTTCAAAGGTCGTAGTATCAATCGCTAAAATCCGGCAAACATCGGTCAGAAGCATTTTGCCTTCAAAAACCACCGTCCGGTCATCCTCCCGGCGGTAACCAACGGGTATTTCGTCATCGAATTCGTCGTTGATATCCCCAAAAATTTCTTCGATAATATCTTCCAGCGTTATCAGGCCCCGTGTTCCGCCATATTCATCAACGACGATGGCCATGTGAACACGCCGTTTCTGAAAGTCCTGCAACAAATCATCTACCTTTTTATTTTCCGGGATGAAAAAGGCAGGCCGCAGCAACGACTGCCAGCGAAACGAATCATTTTCGTGAATATGGGTCAACAAATCTTTTATGTAAAGAACTCCTTCGATTTGGTCCAGCGATTCGGTATAAACCGGCACCCGCGAATAGCCCGATGCATTAATTTGCGCCAGTAATTGACTGAAGAGCAGGTCATCGCCAACTGCTGAAATATCCAGCCGTGCCCGCATCACCTGCCGCGCCGTCAGATTACTGAAGTTAACAATGCCTTTAAGGATTTCTTTTTCTTCCACAGTAGCATTGGCACCCGTCAGTTCAACAGCCTGACTCAGCTCCTCGACCGACAATTTATAGCCGCGCTTCTCAATCCGCTTATCGATCTGATTACTTAAATTAACTAAAAGCACGGCCAGCGGTCGGAATACGGCTAAACCAAGTTGTGCCAGTGAGGCCGTCCGGCGAGCAACAATGAGATTATTCTGACTGGCATACACCTTTGGCACAATTTCGCCGAAAAGCACAATAGCTATAGTTGTTGCCAGCGTCACACCGGACAGTATCCAACCCGACCCATGCGATACCTGCGAGAACTCCCAGGTCAGATAAGTCACAATCACGACAATAGCAATATTGAGTAAATTATTGAAAATAACCAGCGAAGCTAACAACCGTTTGGGGCGGTCTAAAAGTGTGGCAATCCGCTGATCATCGGCCTGATTGCTACCGCGACAATGAGCGCGGTCATCGGGAGAGAGGGAGAAGAAAGCCGCTTCGGAGGCCGAAACTAAACCGGCCAGCGTTAACAGCAACAAAATCAGGGCCGTATAAGGGCCGTACAAATCAAAATAGGTGCCCCAGCCATCAGCGGCTGAGAGCACCTGTCGAGGAAGGGGGTCACCAGGGTCCATGTAGACTATATCTCGTTCAACAACAGCGCATTTTGCGGGTTAGAAAGGCAAATCATCATCACCACTGTTGCTCTCAAACGGTACCGGTTCAGGCTCCCGGCGGGCAGGTGCAGCCTGTTGGCGGGGCTGGGCAGCCTGCGGGGCTGGTTGCTGGCGTGGGCGCTCGGGCGCCGGGGCTGGCTGAGCCGGGGCCGCCTGCTGGCGGGGTGCCTCATACTGAACATCCTCTTGTCCGGCGTTTGGACTACCCAACAATTGCATTGTGTTTGCCCGAACGCGCAGCGAGGTACGTTCTTTACCTTCTTTATCGGTCCACAACTCGGTCCGCAAACGGCCTTCAACGTAAACCGAATTACCTTTCTTTAAATATTTTTCAGCCACTTTGGCCTGTTCGTTCCATAACTCAACCCGAAACCACTCTGTCTGCTCTACTTTCTCCCCACTCCGGTTCGTATATTTTTCGGTAGTCGCTACATTGAAGGTGGCTACAACAGCGCCCCCATCCAGATACCGCACTTCGGGATCAGCTCCCAGGTTACCGATGATTGTCATCTTATTGAGACTTGCCATACTCGTTAATTCTGTTGGTTATGTATGAAAAATTTAGAATTTAGTGAGAATAAAGATACTAAAATGTACTGGCTTATCCAAACAACGTAGCCAAATAATTTGTAATCAAAACTGGCTTGGGTAGTTTACTAATCGATTCAGGATCATACCATCTTAATTCGATCGGCACCCGACTCTTGGCCACAATCGGCAGGTCAATTAAATAGAATATTGCCCGTATACGCTGATGAGACAGCAGTTGCCTCATCGCTACCGGCGAGTTGACTGAAATACCCTGCCCAACAATAGCCTGAACCGATTCCGGGAGTGGCAAATCCCGTAACGCAAGCGCAGGCTCATCCGTTTCCAGCAAATAAAAGTCGTGCAGATTTTGCCAGATGTCCCGATCTTTTCGCTCACGGAGGGCAATTTTTCCACCGTGCCGGAAAACTAAATAAGCAAAGTACCGTTCGCGAACCGGAGCTTTTTTCGCCTTAACAGGCAAGCGATGCTGTTGCCCCGTTAAGTAAGCCACACACTGCTGCTGAACGGGGCATAGCAAACAATCGGGCGCAACCGGTGTACAGTGAATAGCCCCAAACTCCATGATAGCCTGATTATACGTTGCCGGATCAGTGGCTGATTGGATCAGGTTCATCGCCAAAGTGGCAAATGTTTTTTTGGCCGTTGTTGTCGTAATATCTTCCTTAATACCGAATACCCGTGCCAATACCCGATATACATTGCCATCCACAACCGGCACCCACTCGCCGAACGCAAACGAAGCGATCGCTGCGGCCGTATACGAACCTATGCCCTTCATTTTCAGCAGGTCATGATAAGTTGATGGGAACTTACCGGCCAATTGGGCAGTTACGTACCGAGCCGTCTGGTGAAGATTTCGGGCACGGGAATAATACCCCAGCCCCTGCCAGAGCCGAAGCAATTCCTGCTCATTGGCGTGCGCCATATCGGCAATGGTAGGATAGGCATTAACAAATCGTTCGTAATAGGGTTTTCCCTGTGCAACGCGGGTTTGCTGAAGAATAATTTCGGAAAGCCAGATGTAGTATGGGTCGCGCGTATGGCGCCAGGGCAGGTCGCGCTTGTTTACCTCATACCACTCTTCGAGTGTAGGCGCGAAATGACTCTTAAAAGTGTTAGCGTCTGATTGCCAATTCAAAATAAAACAAAAAAAAGCGTCGTTACCAGTAAAAACGGAAGTGTAGAGTTTTATAATTTATTGGAAACGTCTACCTTTGTGCTCCCTTTTTGAGACCCAGATTTTTAACAACATAGTAAACGTTAAAGTTTAAGAAGTCGTGACGAAAGCAGACGTAATTGCCGAGATCTCCGATAAGACCGGAATTGATAAGGCAGAAGTAACCAACACCCTGGAAACTTTCTTTTCAGTAGTTAAAGACTCGCTGGCCGAGGGAGAGAACATTTATGTGCGCGGGTTCGGCAGTTTCATCAACAAGAAAAGAGCCAAAAAGGTAGCTCGGAATATCTCGAAAAACACCGCAATGGTAATTGACGAGCACTTTATTCCAAGTTTTAAACCCGCTAAGGTCTTTGTTGAACAGGTTAAAACCAGTGACAAAGCTAAAGTAGTAGCTGAGTAAGGAAAGTTGCTCTGAAATGACTACGTGCTGATAGATCAGCATGGTTAAGGCGTTTGCATCGCACGAATCATCTATATGAATAAATCTGTGCTGTTTGTTGTTCTGTTGGCTGCGGCTTTGACGGTGGGGTTGTATACGCTGCCAAAAGTGGTTGTCCGAAATGAAACCAAACAGTTAGGAGGACGTGCGACGCAAACGCCTGCAACCAGCCCTACAGGAGCTACCTCACTCAACGCAACAGCCGGTGGCTCAACCCAGTCGGCTATCCATGAAAAGCCTCTATCGACCGAGCAACAGAAACGCCTGCAAACACTGCAAACTGAGTTTGTGACTGCAAATCCGGCGCAGAAAGAGGCAATTGGTGCGAAATTGATTGCGTTATTACACGAAGCGACTCGTTATGACAGTGCTGCTCATTACGCCAATGAGGTAGTAAAAGTTCTGCCTACTGAACGCAATCTGTTACGCGCCGGCGATGAGTATTTTGAAGCGTATAGTTTCGCTGTCGATGAGAAGAAAGTAGCAGCATTAGGCCAGAAAACCCGTGATTTGTATGGGCAGGCTCTGGTAAAAAACCCGAATTTGCTGTCGGCAAAAGCCAACATGGCCATGACTTATGTCAATACCGATACACCAATGCGGGGAATCATGTTGTTGCGTGAGGTGTTGCAACAAGACCCAACGAACGAATTGGCGTTATTTAACCTTGGTTTATTGTCTATGCGCTCCAATCAGTACGAACGGGCCATTGAACGATTCCGCCAGATTCTGGTGAATAACCCGGCGAGCCGAAAAGCTCAGTTTTATCTGGGGGTAAGTTTAGCCGAGGCCGGTCAGAAAGTCGAAGCGAAACAGGTACTGGCCCAGGTGAAGAAGCAGGAGAAGGATCCGCAGATTCTGGCGGCTATCCGGGAATACGAAGAACGCTTAAAGTAAACGTTATAAACGGCTCGCCGTTGTGGTTATTGAGCTATGTACTCAATAACGTCAGAATTGGGCTTACCAGGTGGTGGGCCGACCAATATTTCAACCTTAAATCATTTATTCATTATGCCTTGCGGTAAGAAACGGAAACGGCACAAGATTGCCACTCACAAGCGGAAGAAACGGCTCAGAAAAAATCGGCACAAGAAAAAATAGTTTGTCGTTTGTATCGGGTCGCCTAAGCGGTTCGTCATTTGTAGTTTAAGGTATTGGGCCAGCAACTATAAACTAAAAACCGCTCCGGCGGCCCGGCACAAACGACAAACTCATTTTATAGAAGCCTCGGCCGGTCTGCAAAGCCCGAACGTGGCTTCTTTCTGTTTATATAGCCATTCTTAACCGTTTATTCATCTTGTGAGTAATGAATTAGTTATCAGTTCGACTCAGAAAGGTGATCGGATTGCGCTCTTGCAAAACAAGAGATTGCTGGAGTATCACGAAGAAGAGTTAGACAGCAGCTTCACCGTTGGCGATCTTTACTTAGGAACAGTCAAGAAATTATCTTCAGGTCTCAACGCTGCCTTTGTGGACGTTGGTCATGAGAAGGACGGTTTTTTGCATTATCAAGACTTGGGCCCGAATATAAATTCGCTCAATAAACTTGTTAAAGATGTAATCGCTAAACGGGTTACTACCGGGCGGATTAGCGAAACGACCTTAGAGCCAGTCATCGAGAAAATTGGGAAAATTGACAAGGTCCTTTCTAAGAATGCGCCCATTCTGGTTCAGGTCGTAAAAGAACCCATCTCAACGAAAGGGCCGCGCCTTTCCTGCGATATTTCAATTGCTGGCCGTTATTTAGTCCTTGTGCCCTTTTCGGATGGCGTTAATTTATCCAAAAAAATTACGGACCGTGCGGAACGGTCACGATTAATACGGCTCATGTCGTCGTTGAAGCCACAACATTTTGGGGTTATTGTACGGACTGTTGCTCAGGATAAAGATGTTGAAGAACTCGATCGGGATTTGCAAAACTCACTCGCTAAGTGGGATCAGGCGATAAAATCGCTGGCCGATGCGAAACCGCGTGACCGGGTATTGGGTGAAATGAACCGGGCTTCGTCGATTCTGCGTGATATGCTCAACGAATCATTCGAGAGTATTACGGTCGATACGCGGGAGTCCTATGACGAAATCAGGGATTACATTCACACCATTGCGCCTGACAAAGAGAAAATTATTAAACTCTATAGTGGCAAAACAAAGGTTTTTGAGGCACTTGGGTTAGAGAAGCAACTAAAGTCGCTGTTTGGCCGCTCGGTAAGTCTGCCTGGGGGCGGTTATCTGATTATTGAGCACACCGAAGCATTGCACGTTATTGACGTGAACAGTGGCAACAAGTCAAATTCTGAAGAAGATCAGGAAGCCACTGCGATCAGTGTTAACCGCGAGGCAGCTAAGGAGATTGCCCGGCAGCTTCGATTACGTGATATGGGCGGCATTATTGTTGTCGACTTTATCGACATGAAGAAGGCAGAGAATAAAAAACTCCTGCAGGATATCATGCGCGATGAGATGAAACCTGAGCGTTCGAAGTTTACGATTTTGCCCTTAACTAAATTTGGCCTGATGCAGATTACCCGTCAGCGCGTTCGGCCAGAGATGAATATAGTTACCCGCGAAGTGTGCCCAACCTGTGGCGGTACCGGCACAATTCAGGCCAGTGTTTTAGTGACGGACGTTATTGAGAATAACCTCGACTATATGCTGACTAAGCAGAATGAGCGGGGAATTTCTGTTTCAATGAATCCGTTCTTGTATGCTTACTACACCAAAGGTATTTACTCAAAGCAGATGCAGTGGTACATGCGCTACAAAACGTGGATTAAAATTATAAAAGATAGTTCGTTGGGTATGGTTAACTTTAAGTTTTTCAATAAATCAGGTGAGGAAATTGAAATTAGTAATAATGTCTGACCAGTAGTAAAATTTTACTATAACCCTCTAACAATGATGCCCCTGACCAGTAAGTCAGGGGCATCATTGTTAGAGGGTTACATTCTTAGTGAAGTACTTCCAGGTCCATTAATTCGCTTAACATTTCCTGCCCAACAACATCTTCCACTGACTCTACAGAGTTAAGATTTAAAAGCAAATCCCGTAAATCTTCTGTGATCTCGTAGGTCTGATAAAGTCGGCGATCAAATAAGATCGGGGCTTGTTCCAGGTCGCATAATGAATAGCGTTTTTCATTAAAGGCCAATCGCTTAAGGTGACGGCCATGATGTTTTTCCCCGGTCGTTTCCGGTTCCAGAAACGAGTGAATAAAATTCCATCCCTCCCACTGGGCCGGATATTTTTTTAGAAAGGGCCAGAAACCATCGTAGAGCTGCTGCATTGCTTCCTGACAGTACATCTCCCGATCACTTCGGACAATAGGCCGAATAGGCTTAAGGAAATGTAGCACACTTGCCATGTCAGGCTGACGATAGCTAACGACTGGTATGATAGGGACGCCAGCCGCATGGGACAAATAACCAACTCCCTTTCGCGTTAACACACGCCGTTGGCCAAAACGAACAGACAGAAACTGTCCTTCCTCGCCATGTACAGGGGCTGTTTCGGGGCTGCCATCCACATACACAATTAATGATCGGCCCGCTTTTAATTCGCGCAGAACCGTTAGCCCAGCCGAGGAACTTCCTGTTTCAACGATGCGAAAAACATTAGTGAGGCCGTGCTTTTGCCGCAGTGCGTCGATATGTTCCACCATATCGTTGCCCTGACTTCGATTCATATTACTACCAACCAGCAACACACAATCGATTCCTCGCCGGAAGAGTATGCTTGTCAGCAGTCGATAAGATCCAAGATGATAGGTACAATAAATTTTTGGCCCATCGGTCTTGTTCACTACGTGATGGTCTCCGTGCAATTTCACCAAATCGCCAGCCGTCAGGCACTGTTGATCAAAACTGGTCAACATCTGTTGCAACAATAACTCTCGAAATAGTGTTTCGTGGTTTTGCCGGGGAATTGTTGGAAGAACATTCTCAACATTAGCCGAGAAGGTTGTAAACTTCATTAAATAACCCCGTTCCTTTGGCAAATTAATTTGCTCGAAGGACTTGCGACAACGGGTCAACTCCTGCCTGTAAAGTTGCTGTGCGGTTAGCATGATTCCTGCAGTTTAAAGCGAGAAAACAGGCTTGGACAATCCAGTGAATTGAGGCATGTAATCACAGCAAACAGAATCTCTCGTTGCCGATTCAAACTTCAACAAATTAGTCGATTCAAACTTGGTAGCTGATTTGGTTACATTTTTCAGTGCCTGGGCAGCTTTGATAACGAATTGCTTTTTCATGACTATTGGGAGTTAATATGACTGATAAGTAGTTGCTTGTTTTTGTTGATACAAAGCTACCAGCCTACAAGGGGCTCATCAATCACAAAAAAGTCACAATTGCCAGTTGCAATTAGTTAAAAATTACTACTATATTAGTCCTACTTTTGCGTAAGAAGACAGCATGAAGGAAATTCGAATTACCCGAGACTTCCTGAAAAAACCATTTAGCAGTGTGATTATACTACTATGCATTGTAGTTTTAATTCAAGCGGTTGCATGGTCTATTGCTTATAATACGCAAATCAAGATTGTTAGTGACAAAGGAGGGTGGATTCAGTACATAGGCGTAATCGTTCGCGGCCTTTTTATGCCGGAACTGTTTACGCTGTTCATTACAATCACCCTAATTAACCTGTTTCATAACTTTCGACGTCTGTACGTTGTCGAGAATACCTGGCGTGCCATTAGCCGATATGAGTCTAAATTTTTACCGGTTTTAGCCGTTGCCTTTCTGGTCTTTAATCCAATTACCCAAACAGTTCGTTATCTCTTAGATAGTTTTCCTACTTATTCCTGGTCTGACTACTGGCAGAATTATATTCTTCATACATACACCTGGTCGGTATATTTTAAATATTTATTTCCGGTAATCTTAATTGGATACATTACTCTTAACATCTCGCTGCTTAGAGATTATCTGCAACAACGACGCGAAGCGCAGGAAGCGGCTGAAGCTGAAGCAGCTGAAGCATCACAAAAAGCATTGGCTCTATCAGTAACATTTTCGCCTAAACCAATCACATCTTCACTCTATCTGACTCACCTTAAAGGTAAAAACTCACTTGGTGAATTAGACTTTCCCGTTAATGACGTTTACTTCTTCACCATTGAAGACCGATTTTATTATGCGGAGTTGACCAAGGGGCGCTATATGGTTCCTAAAACGCTGAATGAGTTAGAAACAGAATTAGATCCGGCTCAATTTTTTCGTATAAAAAGAGATTATATTGTTAACCGACAAGCTGTTCTGAATTATGCTTATTGGGAAAATGGAAAATATATTGTTCGGCTAAACACCCCCGAACGGCACAATATTATCGTACCACGCGCCCGAATGCACGAGTTTAGAGAATGGCTACAGGATAATCAGCGTCCTTATGCTGATTCGGACTCGCTGATGATGAATGGTTAGCTACTCATTACAGGTAGTTCTTGACCGAAATACTGTAGTGAGGCAATTGCCGGCAACTATTCAGGTTCAGTTTTTTCGTAATGTGTGCCTTGTGATTTATAGCTGTTCTATAACTGATACTTAGTTTGTCGGCAATATCGGTAGCCGTATGTCCTTGAGCAACCATTTTCAAAACCTCACGTTCGCGCTCGGTTAACCGGCTCAGTTCATCCCGTGTCGCATCTGAGATTATCTCAACACCAAAATTTTTGAGCAGGCCCATAAATCCGTTGCTATAGTAGCAACCTCCGGTACTAACCGTCTGGAAACAACGGTATAACTCATCCAGCCCGTCTGTTGCATAGAGAAATCCAAAGAAACCCATCTGCATAGCGTTAGCGATCATTCGCAGATCTGGTTTTCGCGTATACAGAATGAACTTCGTTTGCTGATCCGAGCGCTTCATTTGCTCCACGATATCCAGCGAGTGCTGGCCAGAAAATTCTGATTCCAGGATCACACATTTTGGCCGCTTTACCCGAATCTGCTGAAGTGTGTCTTCCATTTCAACAGCCCGTCCAACAACATTGTAACCCTGCTCCTTTAATAGCTGGCTTAATACTTCACAGTTGAATAATTCTGATTGTGCAACGAGGATAGAAAAATCCCGGCGACGGATCGCAAAGTTTTTCGTAACCTCCTGGCTATCGATTGATTGATTCATGATTGATTACATATATGGGTGGATGAATGTAACATCTAAAATGTTACATCGGTAACACCCAAGCGTGAAATCACCATTTTCCCGGACGAAATCACCCATAAAGTTTAAACTTTATGGGTGATTTCGTCCGGGAAAATGGTGATTTCACGCATAGAGGTTTGCTTATAGCCCTTCTCTGACCCTACTTTTGATTAGTTGATTCAAAAACATTTATTTGAACGTAGGGTGATGAACAAGGAAAAATCAGGTGCGCCATTTGGCTACGAACCTTCATCGGAAGAGGTACAAAATTTGATTTTGGAATGGGCGAAAGCTACTGAAGCATTTTATCATCGCTACGCCAAATTGACCAGGTTGACTAAATCATTAAAAATGACTGCACATCGGCAACCAATGGCTGTTAAGGTGCGTCTACAGCGGCTTGTCGAACTGGAAAAACAAATGAGTGATGTGCTGATGACGCTGCTACTTGATATGTCAGGTCAGCAATCAGGCCGTTCAGTGCAGCCCTCAAAACCCGGCCAACTTCATTCACATGCCAGTCTGATGGATGAGTTGAATCGGAAAATTGATGCCGAATTGATTAGTTTCACGACGGTAGCCCAAGCGTAGTGTTCACCCTCCCCTATTGATAAAGGTACGCCCCGGCCAAATAGCCGGGGCTTTTTTGCTATGCTTTCTAAAGTATTACTTTAACCAGAAATGACTGTGCCAAGAAGACTCGAAATTTGAATATCAATGCGTTTAAAGTGCATATATTCAGTAAGTAGCTGATCAGCCTCATCGGGCGTTCTACTGCCCGGTTCGCGCATCAATTGCTGAAGAACTGTCATACGTTGTTCAGCCAGCATCTTTTTAATCCGCAGAATATTTCGATAGGCTGCATCAGCCAGTATATTGTCGTCGCTCTCCGATGGTACTAAAATTTCATGTTTTCCCCAGCCTTCGCTAATCTCATAGCGCGGAGTTGTTAAATGAATCGCCTGATGCTGAATTTCAGTCGCATTGGGCGATTGGTGGTTTAGAAAATCACTGGCGGTTAAAATATCGCCCCGGCTGTAGGCTTCCCGGAAAAGCGTTATAATTAGCGTATAGGGCGATGTCTGAAACTCAATTTCATGCAATTCGCTCAATACGTACTGACAGAGCGTGATACCCGGCTCCAGTTCGCGTGTGCCGTAGTTCATCAACAACCGAATGCATTCCTCTTCCTGATACGATATAGGCGTTCTAACGGGCGTTCCAGACTCAGCAGTGGATTTAGCTGGATACGCAATAGGGCCTGGATCAAACGCTTCTGCCGTGCTAATGCTAAGCCCATCCAGAAGCGAATTTATATCATCAACTGAGGCCGGATCCGCAGTTGAAGTATTACTTGAGGTTGGTAGTGGCCTGCCTGGGCTACCAGTCCGTTGTTGACGCTCCTGATCTTTTTTGCTTTGTTCCTGCTGTTTTCGCAACAATCGGTTTATTTCGGAGATAACGGACTGTTCACTAACATGAAAAAGCTGGGCCACCCGCTGCGACAGGGTTTGACGTTTGAGTGGGTCGGGAATTCTCGTGATGCTGGCACACACATCCGATATCCCTTCAGCCCGTTTAAGAGGGTTGTCTCCTGCTTCGGCTAACCATCGGCTGGCCTTGAAGTCGACAAAATCCTGTGAGTGTTGCTTGATATAGGCTTTGAACTCATCGGCCCCAACTTTATGTACGTAGCTGTCGGGGTCTTCGCCATCCGGTAAGAGCAACAACCTAAGATTCAGTCCTTCCTCCAGCACCATATCTAAGCCACGCAGGGCTGCTTTGATTCCAGCGGCATCACCATCGTACAGAATCGTTACGTTGGGTGTAAAACGAGCAATAAGCTTTATTTGCTCGGTCGTCAGGGAGGTTCCCGACGAAGCCACCACATTTTTGATTCCGGCCTGATGCAGCGAAATAACGTCTGTATAGCCTTCGGTCAGGTAGCATACGTCTTCCTGTCGAATAGCCTGTTTTGCCTGAAAAATGCCATACAAAACCTGACTTTTATGGTAAACGGTGGTTTCGGGCGAGTTTAAGTATTTAGGCTGATTCTTGTCTATTTTTAAAATCCTGGCGCCAAAGGCAATCACCCGACCCGATACGTTATGAATAGGGAACATAACCCGCCCCCGAAAGCGGTCAAACATTTTGTTTTCAGCACCTGACGTTCCCTCTTTGCTTAAAACAAGTCCGGCTTTTTCGAGCAAATCACGGCTGTATCCCCGACGTTGACCTTCTTTTAGAAGCGCGTCCCACTGATCGAGGGTGTAGCCCAGTTCAAAGGCGTCGATGGTTGGGTTTGTCAAACCCCGCTCGCGGAAATAACTCAACCCTATACTTTTGCCTTCATCGGTCGTTTGTAACGTTTCCTGAAAAAATGTTTTGGCGAAATTGAGAACGATCAACAGGCTTTCGCGCTCATTTTGGCGCAGCAGGTCTTCGGGCGTTTGTTCCTGCTCTTCTATGTCGATGCTATATTTTTTGGCGAGGTAACGAAGAGCTTCGCCGTAACCAACGTTCTCAATATCCATCACAAACCGAACGGCATCTCCCGCTTTGCCACAGCCAAAGCATTTGTATATCTGCCGGGTAGGATTGACATTAAACGAGGGCGTTTTCTCGTTGTGAAATGGGCAACAGGCAATGTAGTTACTGCCGCGTTTTTTGAGCGAAACAAAGTCGTTTATTACCTCCAGAATATCAGTCGATTGACGAATTCGGTCAACAGTCTCTTCGGGAATACGCATCGGACAAAAAGCAGAGTTAGATTGATGGGATCAAATGTACGGCGAAACTCGCCTGTTACTTAGCTTAAGCAGGCCTGAACAATTATGTGGTCTTTTTTTCTGGCAACATTTTTGCTAAATTAATTATTGACCAGAATGGTCAACCCTGATTGATAGGTCTTTACTCTCAATGAATCAATATGAGTACACATCTCCCTCTTACAGTGCGTAGGCGGCCCAATCAACTATCAGATTCAACACGCAGCCAGTGGAGCTTAGTTGGATCATTGCTTTTACTGGCGCTGCTACAAGCCTGTCGCACACAGCCTGATGATGAGGTTGCTCCTGTTACATCAAACGGCAAAGCGGCAGATCTGTATACAAACGACGTAGCAGCCAAATGGGCGGCTTTGCAGTTGAAGGTGACTAAAACAACGCCTGGCTTTACGCCCCCCGTAGCAGCGCGTGCCTATGGCTATGCAGGTGTAACCCTGTATGAAGCAGTCGTACCCGGTAGTACTACCCGAAAATCGCTGGTTGGTCAGTTACAGGGGTTAACGTCGTTACCACAAGTTGAAACGGGAAAAACATACAACTGGGCTTTAAGCGCGAATGCTGCTCAGGCCGCGATGATACGCAGTTTGTACCCAACCACCAATGCGGCTAACAAAGTCACAATCGACTCCCTTGAGACAGCCTTACAGTCCGAATTTAAAGAGACTGATGAAACGGTTAATCAAAGGTCGGTTGATTTTGGAAAAAGTATTGCTAATACGCTATTTGAATGGTCAAAAACCGACGGGGGTGATGCGGGCTATACACGTAATTTTCCGGCGAGTTACATAGTACCAACCGGAGCCGGTTTGTGGCAACCAACTGAAAACGGACAGAAGATTCCGATGCAACCCTACTGGGGAAAAGTTCGGACGTTTGTGAAAGCGAATGATAATTTGCCGATGCCTAAACCACTCTCCTACTCGACTGATGTTAAGTCAGCCTTTTTTGGCCAGTATTTCGACGTTTACAACAAGTCGCATAACTTAACTCAAACCGAGAAAGAGATTGCTGTTTGGTGGGCAGACAATCCAGGTGATACATTCACGCCACCGGGTCATTCATACAGCATCGCTCGCATTGCCGTACTGTCCGACAAAGCAAACCTGGCCAAGGCGGCTGAGACTTTTGCCCGGACGGGAATCTCGGTAGCCGATGCGTTTATTCTATGCTGGCGATGCAAGTTTGTCTATAACAATCTTCGGCCTTACACCTATGTCCGCCTGGCTATCGACCCAAAGTGGATTCCATTCTGGCCTGCTCCACCATTTCCAGGTTATCCTTCGGGACATGCGACTCAGTCATCGGCTTCAGCTACGGTGTTGACGGCGCTCTACGGCGACAATTTCGCGTTCACTGATAATTCGCACATTGGGCGATCTAAGGATGTTTCCCGAAATGTTGACTTCAAAGCACGCACGTTTAAATCCTTTAGTGATGCAGCTCAGGAATCGGCCGATTCTCGTTTCTATGGCAACATTCATACCCGACAGGACAATGAAACCGGCCTGGCAGAAGGCAAGAAAATCGGTGCTAACATTAACGCACTGACATGGCAGAAGTAAAAAGGGGAAAAGCAGGAAGGGAGGAGAGAAATTAGGACAAAAACTACACGGTCCTATTTTTCTCTCCTCCCTTCCTGCTTTTCCCCTCACTAATACGCTCTTACTAACTTCCCTTCCATGAAGTTTACGAAGGCTTTATTAACTACATTGTTGCCACCGGGCGTTGGGTAATCGCCGGTGAAATACCAGTCGCCAGAATGATTCGGGCAAGCCTTGTGAAGATTCTCAACCGTTTGATACACAACGGCAACTTCGGCTTTTAAATCAACAGGTGTAACAATTTCAGCCACTTTTTTCGATAATTCGTCGTGCGTAAACGGCTCAAACAGGGCCTTTACATAATTCTGATGTGTTGCATTGCCCGATTCAATGGCAACGACACACTGAGCATAAACCTCGTCGAGCAAATCTTCCAGCCCCCGGTCGCGGAGGAGTTCCAGGGCCGCCCGGAACCCAATGAACTCTTTGAACTTCGACATGTCGATGCCGTAGCAGTCTGGAAACCGAATTTGAGGAGCCGACGAAACAATAATGATTTTCTTGGGACCTAAGCGATCGAGCATTCTCAAAATGCTTTTTTCAAGCGTTGTGCCCCGTACAATGGAGTCATCAACTACAACGACGTTATCTCTCCCCTTCTTGATAACCTCAAACGTAGTGTCATACACATGCGCTACCATATCGTCACGCTGCGCGTCGTCGGCAATGAATGTCCGAAGTTTTACGTCTTTGGCAACTAATTTTTCAATTCTTGGTCGGAATGAAAGTACCCGATCCAGTTCTTCCTCGAACAGAATGCCTTCCATAATCGCTTTTTTTCGCTGTTTATAGAGGTACTCTTCCAGCCCCTCAACCATCCCGAAAAACGCCGTTTCGGCTGTGTTTGGGATGTAAGAGAAAACCGTGTTTTCGAGGTCGTAGTTGATTTCCTTGAGAATCTGAGGAATCAACAGCTTGCCCAGCGTTTTGCGTTCATTGTAAATATCGGGGTCAGTGGCGCGCGAAAAATAAATTCGCTCGAAACTGCACGATTTCTTTTCGAGGGGCTGTACAAACTGCTCTTCTCTAAACTCTCCGTACTTGTCGATGATGAGTGCATGGCCGGGTTTCACTTCCTGAATGGCACTGTATTCGGCATTAAAGGCCGTTTTTATAGCGGGCTTCTCCGATGCGACAACCACGACTTCATCATCGGCATAATAATACGCCGGACGAATGCCTGCCGGGTCGCGGGCCACAAAAGCCGCTCCGTAGCCCGTCATGCCCACCATCGCGTAGCCGCCGTCGAAATCGCGGCAGGAGCGGTGTAGAACCCGTTGAATATCAAGATTATCTTCAATAATATCGGACAAATCAGGGTTTTCATAAATACCCTTAAACCGCTCAAACACCCGCTGGTTTTCTTCGTCCAGGAAGTGGCCAATTTTTTCCATCACCGTTACGGTGTCAACCTTATCCTTCGGATGCTGACCCAGTGAGACGAGTTTATCGAACAATTCTTCAACATTGGTCATGTTGAAATTACCGGCCACAACTAAATTCCGGCTTCGCCAGTTGCTTTGCCGGAGCATGGGGTGGCAATTTTCAATTTCGTTAGCTCCGTGGGTACCATAGCGCAGATGCCCCATCCAGACCTCACCCGTAAAGGCTATATTCTCCTGAAGCCAGCGGGCATCTTTGGCTTTATCTTTATTGCCCTTGAGGGCCTTCCGAAATTTCTTGTTGACTTTCTCGAAGATGTCCGTAACGGGTCGCTGATCGACGGAGCGGTACCGACTGATGTATCGGCGACCGGCGGGTACATCGAGTTTGATGTTGGCAATACCCGCGCCGTCCTGGCCGCGGTTAACCTGCTTTTCCATGAGCAGGTAGAGTTTGTTTGCCCCGTAAAGAGCCGTACCGTATTTGTCGATATAATACTGATAGGGTTTGCGGAGCCGGATTAGGGCTATGCCGCACTCATGTTTGATGGCGTCGCTCATGAGAGAGTGTGGGAAGACACGTTGATTTTAGCCAGGTAATGAAGTATTAGTCAGGTAACGGCTCCGCGTTGGCAATGGTTCGGCGGGTTGTTTAACAAAAGTAGGCAAAAACGGCTACCTACTCCTCCTTTAGTGCGTTCGTTTTTGTAACCCACCGCCACAACAGTAAATAAATAATAATCGATGAGAGTGTACCAACCAGCGAACCGGCATACACATCTTCAACAAAATGCTGAAACAGATACACCCGCGAATAACCCGTTAGAATAGCCAGCAGAAGCCAGATTACTCCCCTTTCCGTTCGCTTGTCAAGCATCGCCAGCAGGCTGAACATGGCAAACGCCGTTGTCGTGTGGCCCGACGGAAAACTGTTGTAACTATAAATATCCAGCCCTTTAATGATGTGATATTCAAACGTTGAATGCTCAAAAAACTTTAGTGGCCGGAGTGATTCAGGAAAAACAATCGTCTTTAAAAATAACGAAGTAAGCGAAGAGAGTGCGAAACTGGCAAACGCCATGAACCCTATCCGCCGGTCATAGAGCAGCAGGACCAGGCATAAACTAACAAAAGTAGCCCCGTCGCCTAAGTAGGTGATGTAGGGAAACATCTGATCGGCGAATGAATTGTTGCGGATGTTCACCCACTGCATCAACTGCTCCTGTGTATGGACCTGCTGCAACGCACCAACCACGACCAACACCAGCAGGTAGAGCAGAAAAAACACCCGGTTTTTACGCAGCAACTCGCTCAGCATCAGCACGGTGGTTAATGAACAGGAACAGCTTTCTCCACGGTGATACCCACGCTCAGAATATTGAGCAGAGGGTCCTGACGCATGTACTGCCGAATCTGCATGGTGTAGCGACCGGGCTTCGGAAATCGGTAGTTGCGCTTCATCAGGAACTTATGGTCGAACATATCACCTAAGCCATCGCCATTCGGTTTACCCGTTTTGGGGTCCATCAGAATTAACTCGTCCAGTCGCGATTCAATCTCCTTACCGGCAGCATCGCGCAAATAGCGGGTCAGATACAAGTTGTAGTAGCCATACGTCAGGCTATTGCGGAGGTTATAGTAAATATTATACGGCACCGACGCATCATCAATGTCGAAGGAAAACGAGGGTGCGTTTTTGATGTACCATTTCCCCTCGTCGATGTCTGTATACTCTTTATAGACGGCGTTCGTATCGCAGCCGATAGCCAGCAACGCCATGAACAATCCTAACCCCAATCGTTTCATACCTCTCGTCAACTTGTTTGCAAAGCTACGACCGGCGGGTTGGCTTTTCAAGTAACTGTTTTCCGGCTAACGCCTTTGATAAAACTATGTCGATAGTTTGGAAACGATAAAAATAGTTTTAGCTTTGTCAGATGGAAAAGCTAACCGCTAAAGAAGAAGAAGTAATGCAGGTGCTCTGGAAAATGGAGCAGGGCTACGTAAAAGATATGGTTCCACAGTTTACGGACCCTCCGCTACATTACAACACCGTTTCGACCATTGTTCGTAACCTCGAAGAAAAGGGCTACATCGGACACCGGGCCTATGGCAACACGCATGAATACTACCCCATTATCAGCAAGGAAGCCTATCAGAACCGGTTTGTCCTGAAGAAAGTAGTGGATGAGTACTTCGATAATTCCTACAAGAATTTGGTGAGCTATTTTGCTCAGAATGAGAAGATATCGGCAGACGAGCTTCGGGAAATTCTGGCCATGATTGAAAAGAAATAGCGGTATGGAGACCCTGCGCTACGTTGTGATGGTGAATGGGCTGCTGGCCGTTGTGAGCCTTACCTACTTTGTTTTGCTCCGGCGCGAAACATTTTTTGGCGCCAATCGGCTGGCGTTATGGCTGGGCCTGACCGCAGCGCTCATCCTGCCCCTGGTCGAACTTCCCGACTGGCGACCCCAGCCGGTGCGAACCGTCATGCACCGCACGGCGCAGGTTATTGTCCCGAACGTTTTGCCGAACGCAGCCGAACCGCAATCCGGTGTCACGATTACGTTTCCAGATGGGCGGACGTTTCCGGCATTTCAGAAGCACAGAGTGCCGGTTGGCTGGTCATGGCAGGAAGGCTTAATCAGCCTCTACATCGTTGGGGTTCTGTGGCTGCTGATTCGATTGGTCAGGCAACTTATTTCGGTGAAAAATCTCATCTGGCAGTCGACGCATGAGCCTTACGACGGCTTCACACTGGTGCAGACTGAGGCTGTCACCTCGCCCTTTTCATTTTTCAACTGGGTCGTTTTGAATTCTGAGCAGCACACGCCCGACGAGTTGGAGCAGATTCTTCGGCACGAACGGGTTCACGTCCGGGAATGGCACAGCCTGGACATGCTTGGGGCTGAGTTAGTCTGCATCGTATTCTGGTTCAACCCAGCGGCTTACCTGTTCAGGCACCTGCTTCATCAAACGCTCGAATTCAGCGCCGACCGGGCTGTTCTGGCCGAAGGTGTCGATGTGAAGCTGTATCAGTATAATCTACTGAAAGTAAGTTTGTTGGGCGGTCAATCAGTTATCACGAATCACTTTAGCGGCCCGGCCCTGCGCCAGCGAATTCGCATGATAAATAGACGACGGTCTTACCAAATTAACTGTTTACGCTACGGCTTACTTTTTTTGGCTGTGTTCACAGTTGCTTTTGCTTGCCAGCTTGTCCATACCGATTCGTCGCACAAGTATATCCGGCAGTCAAGCGATGTTTTCTTCAGCATTATAACGGCTGAAACGTCGAATCAAGATTTGGACACATTACGCCAGGAACTCATCCGGCGCAATATCAAACTCGATATAACAAAACTTATCCGGCTTGCAAATGGGCACATCCAACAACTTACTGTGAATTTACAGGTACCTAAACCTGGACATCCAATGGATGCGAATGTTGGTTCATCAGTCGGCCAATCGCCAATTCCAGCCATTGGCCTGCGCTGCGATAAGGCAGGTTGCCATCTTGGTTCTGTCGATGGTCAATTTCCGAAACAGCTACTCACTCTTGCAATTCAGGAGGGCAGTAAGTTATCATCCGAAACTTTACGGGGAAGCAATTCTTTCAACGATGCAAACTCGGTCTTCGGCTTGTATAGGGTATTTTATAGAAATGATTTCCTGGAAAGCAATTACTTTGGCCTGCGTACTACAGCAATCCATATGACGTCGGATTATCACCTCGATTTATATCCTGAGTATCAAAAAGCTGTTGTTTTTTTAGATGGCCGGGAGGTTGGGCGGGCTGAATTAGCCAGGGTTAATGTTCTTGATTTAAAGAAAGTTGTCGTTTTTAAGGGCGAAGCTGCGGTTCTGCGTTTAGGCGATGTTCGGGCTAAAGACGGCCTGATTTTACTATCCCGGCTACATAACATTGCCATTCGGGACAAATATGCCGCGACAGGTTTGTTAGAGATCGCCTATCCGCAACTTTTCACTCAACCCTGATTATGTACTCCTTTACCAACCAATTCAGCGGCCCGACCCTGCGCCAGCGTGTCGGGATGATGAACAGCCAACGGTCCAAGTCATTCGCCTGGTGGCGGTATGGTTTGTGGATATTAGTAATGGGTGTAATGGCACTGGCCTGCCGGCATAAGCATGAAAACAATAAGTACCCGACTAATAGTACTCCCAATCCGAATGCCTTGCCTGCTAATAGTCCAACACGGGCAATAGTTGTCGATTTAGAGGACAACGGCCCCTGGTATCGTTACCTGGCTTTATTTCAGGGTAAGTCTGGGACACAGTCCGTTCAAAGTTTACCGGTTGTGTTGCAGCTTAAAGGCGACCAGTTTATACTTCCCGACCGTCGGCAGTGTTCATAAATGGCAAAGAGGTCGCGGCTGAAGCGTTGGAAAAGCTATCGCCGGAGTTGGTCAGCGAATTGTTTGTGATGCATCAGTGGGAGAATCTGGTCAACACTGACACACAGGCTAAGCCATATCAGGTTGTCATTCAAAACAGCCCCCAGCCAATTCGATTTACAGAGAAACGTAAGCTATTTTTCACGCTGCTATAAGCGGCTGCGGTTTCACAGCACCCACTTGGTGAGAGTTTTTCATTTACGATGAATCAACTGCTCGAAGCAACGTTTTTTCACAACAAAAACGCACTGGTTGAACGAACTGAGAATGAGCACCTGAGTATATACAAGGACTATGCTAAGACGGTAGACGTTTTTATCAATAATTTACCGGCAACACCAGCCGATGTCAGGACGATCTATGTTCGGGAGGTAGCCGGTAGCCCGGCTTTACACCAAAGAGCGGCCTTATAGTGAGTGGTTTCGGGCTGACAATCCCTTGCCTCGCTTTGAACTGCATATCCTGACAGCGCCAAAACGCGCCAATCGCGACAGCAGTTATTACGTATTCAGCCCATTTTATTCGGGGGATTTTTGAAGACATAAGCCAATTAAGAAATAACCCCGGCTCAAAGAGCCGGGGTTATTTCTTAATTGGCTTTGCCATTCGGGGCTGGCCGGGGTGTAGTACCCTCTGGCCCTCGAGACTTTTTCTTTTTCTTCTTGGCAGTTGAGCGAGACGTGTATTTGGCATCTAACTTTTGCAGATCACTGTTAAGAGCGGCTGCCGTAATAGGTTCTTTATCGCCTATCGGCATTAGAATATCAAACGATTCGGGAATAACCCCATTCTTGTTTAGCTCAACAATTTCGAGTACACGGGCTATGGGCAATGGATGCCACGTACTTTCGGCTCCGTAACCAAACCACATCAACTTGCGAAAAATGTCGGTTTTCTGCAAATAAGCCCGTCCCTTCTGGGTTTCCAGCGGTTTCTCAATCGACGGAATGTCGCGCAGGGCATCCATGTAGGTGTCAAGCTCATAATTCAGGCAGCACTTCAGCCGGCCACACTGACCCGATAGCTTCGCGGGATTCAGCGAGAGGTTCTGGTAGCGGGCCGCTGAGGTGGCAATATTTTTAAAATCGGTGAGCCAGGTAGAACAGCAAAGTTCACGGCCGCAGGAACCAATGCCGCCCAGCCGACCGGCTTCCTGCCGCAGGCTAATTTGCCGCATTTCGATACGGGCTTTAAACTCTCCAGCCAGCATTTTTATCAGTTCCCGAAAATCAACGCGCTCTTCCGACGAATAATAAAAGGTTGCCTTTGTATTATCTGACTGAAATTCAACGTCGGACAATTTCATGTTGAGTTTTAACTCACGGGCAATTTCGCGGGAGCGATACAAAGCCGGAAGGTCGCGCAGAACGGCCTGTTCGTGCCGTTCCATGTCTTTCGTGGTCGCTATCCGGTGAATGACTTTCGTGTCGTCGGTAATTTTAACTGCCCGTTTTTTCACCTGCAGCCGTACCAGTTCGCCTTGCAGCGAAACGGCTCCAACATGAAACCCCGATTGCATTTCGACAACAACATAATCGCCCGTGGTGAGGTCGAGCTGATGAACATTGCGATGATATTCTTTCCGCCCGCCCTTAAACTTCACCTCAACAACATCGTAGCGATTCAGACCGGGCATGGCAATATCGCTCAGCCAGTCGAACGAATTCAATTTATTGCAGCCACCCGTGCTACACCCTCCGCTTCCGCATCCGGTGGTGGCCGTTTTCTGCGGTACCCCGCCGGGGCCATCGGATGCACCACGCTGGGTTCCGCACCCGCCGGTTGCACAAGATTTACAACTCATATATAAAGAAGTTATAGAGTTGTAAGGTTGTAGCCTTATAAAGTTGATGATGCTGGTAGGCAGCGCAACGGCAGACCGTTCTGCAACTTTATAACTCTATAACTTTATAACTCAGTTAGTCGGCGTACCGAATCAGGTCAACCCCGATGTCTTTCCGATACTGTTTGCCATCAAATTGCACCATCCGGGCCGCTTCCTGCGACTTCCTGACGGCGTTTTCGAGCGAGTTAGCCTGTGCCGTTATAGCCAGCACCCGCCCGCCGTTGGTCAATACATGACCGTTTTGTGAAAGCGTTCCTGCATGAAACGCCACTACATCTTCTAAACGCTCTAATTCCGAAATGATTTTACCGGTTGCGTAGTCACCGGGGTAGCCACCTGACACCAGCACCGTTGTTACGGCTGTCTGGGGCGAAACCAGAACAGTTATCTTGTCTAATTCACCGTCTGCGGTGGCTGTCATCAACTCAACAAAATCAGTCTGAATTCGGGGTAACACAACTTCGGTTTCGGGGTCGCCCATACGCGCGTTATACTCGATAACATAAGGTTCTCCGTTTACCTTCATTAAGCCGATAAAAATAAAACCCTGATAATGAATGCGTTCCTGTTGCAAGCCTGCCAGTGTAGGTTTCACAACCTTGTCCTCAACTTTCTGTAGAAACGATTGATTAGCGAACACCACAGGCGAAACAGCCCCCATGCCACCCGTGTTCGGGCCGGTATCTTCTTCACCAATGCGCTTGTAGTCTTTGGCCTCGGGCAGAATCTTATAATTAGTCCCATCTGTCAGAACAAATACCGACAGTTCGATGCCCCGCAAAAACTGCTCAACAACTACTTTACTACCCGCATCGCCAAATCGTTGCCCATCGAGAATAGTCCGCAGAGCCGCCTGGGCGTCGGCCAGGGTGTCGGCAATAATGACTCCTTTGCCAGCCGCCAGTCCATCTGCTTTTAAGACAACCGGCAGCAAGTGGGTTTCCAGATAGGTCAGCCCTTCCTGAAGTGTTGCCGCTGTAAATGTTTTTGATGCGGCCGTCGGGATGCCATATCGGTGCATGAACTGCTTGGAGAAATCCTTACTACCCTCCAACTGAGCGCCCTGAGCATCGGGGCCCACGATGCGTAGACTGGCTAAATCGGGTTGCTTACGCAGGTAATCAACAATCCCTTTTACCAATGGCTCTTCTGGCCCAACAATGAGCAGGTCGATAGCATTGACTCGAACCGCCGTGGCAACAGCCGAAAAATCAGTATAACTGACGGGCAAATTAGTTGCCATTTGTGCCGTTCCGGCATTGCCCGGAGCTACAAACAGTTTATCACACAATGGGCTTTGCGACAACTTCCACGCAAAAGCGTGTTCGCGTCCACCCGACCCCAGTATTAGTATATTCATTTAGTGAATGAATAATGTATAATGAAGAATGGTTTTCTATAGACCATTAAGTCATTATACATTGTACATTATTCATTAGTTAATTAGTTAATTAGCTACTTCCGACAGGAATTTAATACGCATCAGGCGCAGATCTTGTTCGGTGAAATCATCGCCCCCAAATTCACGCATGGCAATGGCGATATTATCACTTTCGGCCCGCATGAAATAACCGAATATTTCGTCCTGTCGGTCTTCGTCCATTACCTGGTTAATGTAATAATCAAGATTTAATCGCGTGCCGGAGTAACAGATATGCTCAATTTCCTCCATCAGGTCTTCCATTGAGAGCGATTTCGACTCGGCAATTTCGTCTAAGTCAACCTTCCGATCGATTTGCTGAATAATGAAAATCTTAACTTTCGATTTATTAACAGTCGACTTAACAACGACATCTTTATCGGTTTCAATTTCATTTTCGTCAACATATTTGGTAATCAGGTCGATGAATGGCCGTCCAAATTTCTGCACTTTACCCATGCCGACCCCGTTGATCTGGGCCATTTCTTCGCGGGTGGTCGGATAGGTTGTTGCCATCTCCTCCATCGACGTTTCCTGGAAGATAACGTAGGGCGGCAGGTTCTTTTCTTTGGCAACTTTCTTCCGCAGTGCTTTGAGCAGGCCAAGCAACTCTTCATCATAGGCTACACCACCCGCCGACGGCCCCGAGTCTTTGTCATCCTCCTCCTTTGCGTCGGTTGCCTGCTGCTCGTAGTCGTGGTCTTTCGACAGCGTCATCGGGTACGGGTCTTCAATGTAGTTCATGCCCCGCTGCGTCAGCTTCAGAATGCCATAATTATCGACATCCTTTTCGAGGTATCCATAAATCGTAATCTGCTTGATGAGCGAACACCAGTAATCACAATCTTCATTAAACTCCCGGCCTTTCCCGTACACCGCGAGCCGATCATGTTCGTAGCTGGTAACGTACTGATTCGTGTTAGCGGTAAGTACGTCAGCTAAGTGAGCAACATCAAAACGCTGGTCAGTTTGTAAGACCGTTTGCAGCGCCAGCACAACCTCATGCTGCACCTTAATTTTCTCGGTCGGTTTCAGGCAGTTATCGCAAAAACCGCAGTCTTTATCCATGTACTCACCAAAATAGCCCAGCAATTGCCGACGGCGACAAACGCCGAGGTTTGAGTAAGATACCATCTCGGTGAGCAGGTGGCGGGCATTATCGCGCTCGGTAACGGGTTTGTCTTTATTGAATTTTTCGAGTTTGACAATATCGTCGTAGCTGTAGAACATCAGGCAGTTGCCTTCCAGCCCGTCGCGTCCGGCGCGGCCTGTTTCCTGATAATAGCCTTCGAGCGATTTGGGTGCATCGTAGTGAATAACAAACCGAACGTCGGGCTTGTCGATGCCCATCCCGAAGGCAATCGTAGCGCAGATAACGTCTGCATCTTCGTTCAGGAAGGCGTCCTGATTGTTCATCCGGGTTTGTGGGTCAAGGCCCGCGTGGTACGGAAGCGCCTTCACATCATTAACCCGCAGCAATTCAGCAACTTCTTCGACCGTTTTTCGGCTCAGGCAATAAATAATGCCCGACTTGCCTTTATTCTGTTTGACGTATTTAATCAGTTGCTTTTTAGCGTCAACCTTGGGCTTTATTTCGTAGTAAAGATTTTTGCGATTGAAGGATGTTTTATACAGATTGGCATCTTCCATTTGCAGGTTTTTCTGGATGTCCTGCTGTACTTTGGGCGTGGCGGTTGCTGTCAGGGCAATAACGGGCAGATTACCAATGTTATCGACAATGCCGCGAATTTTTCGATACTCCGGGCGGAAATCATGCCCCCATTCGGAAATACAGTGCGCTTCGTCGATGGCCACGAATGAGATGTTGGCTTTCTTCAAAAAGTCCAAATTCTCTTCTTTGGTCAGCGACTCGGGTGCAATATAAAGTAGCTTGAGTGTACTATTGAGCGTGTCTTTCTTGACCTTGTTCATTTCGGCCTTCGAGAGCGTCGAATTCAGAAACTGGGCATTGATGCCGAAGGCATTTAACTGATCGACCTGATTTTTCATCAGGGCAATTAGGGGCGAAATAACCACCGCTGTGCCCTCACTGACAATGGCGGGCAATTGGTAGCATAATGACTTGCCTGCTCCGGTGGGCATAATCACAAATGTATTACGGCCTGCCAGGATACTATAAATAATGGCTTCCTGTTCGCCCCGGAAGTGTCCATATCCGAAAATTTCCTTCAATCGCTCTTTGAGCGTCGTATGGACCGACTGATCAACCTGCATCATTCTACAAATCGTACAAAAGTTACTTTACTTATTTGCTTGCCGTATCTTTGCTTTATAAAGTTAGCGAATATACACAGCAAACTGGTCCTGTTTAGCAAAACTGCCGTTGAAAGTAATAAAAAATCCTCAGACTATTGCCCGTTCGGTATTGTTAGCCGAGTCCGCAGCAATACGCAATGCCGTTGATTTACTCGATGAACACTTCGACGCAACGGTCGAAACCGTACTGAAGGCGACGGGGCGGCTGGTGGTAACGGGCGTGGGAAAAAGTGCACTCGTCGGTCAGAAAATCGTAGCTACGCTGAACTCAACCGGCACACCGTCTTTGTTCATGCACGCAGCCGATGCGATCCATGGCGACCTGGGCATGATTCAGGCGAATGACGTGGTGATGCTCATCTCTAAAAGTGGCAACACCGCCGAAATTAAGGTTCTACTGCCCTTACTGAAGCGCACGGGTGTCCGGCTGATTGCCCTGGTCAGCAATCGAGATTCGTATTTGGCTCACCATGCCGACTTTGTTCTCCACGCCTACGCTGACCGGGAAGCGGATCCGCTGAACCTTGCCCCTACAACCAGCACAACCGTTGCGCTGGCTTTAGGTGACGCCCTGGCGGTTACGTTACTGGAAGTGCGCGGATTTACGCGGCAGGATTTTGCCCGGTATCATCCAGGCGGTTCGCTCGGTAAAAAACTGTATCTGAAAGTGGCCGATATATTTCCAAATAATCAATGTCCGCAGGTATCGCCCGATACGCCGGTTAGAGACGTAATTTTCACAATTTCTGCAAATCGGTTAGGGGCAACGGCTGTCGTTAATGAAGCAAGCCTGCTGGTTGGCATCGTGACAGACGGCGATATACGACGAATGGCGTATGAGCACGATTCATTCTGGCAACTCTATGCCCGGCAAGTTATGACTCCTGCGCCGATTTGTGTGCACCCGGATGAGTATGCCGTAGCTGCTTTACAACTCATGCAGGAGCGAAATATTACGCAGCTTATTGTGGCCGATGCCGGTCGGGTACAGGGTTTTGTTCATCTACATGACCTGCTGCGCGAGGGCCTGATTTGACTGTGGTTTGTGTATGTACTCGAACTATGACGGTTAAGACTTTATTGTTCCGCTATAGACGACTCTACACGTTGCCTGTAAAGATTGGTAGACCACCTTCTTTTCTGGCATGTAGTTTTGTTGAACTGTTTTCTACAAATGCTAAACAAAATCCACAGGTTAAATTCCACAGTATGGGGGAAATATTCCACACTTCATACAAATTCACCGGAACGTATAGCTATCATTGAACAAATATATCTGTTTATAAATACCTGTTTTTTAGCTCTTTAGCTCTATATTCTTCGATACTCCGTAATTTTTGAAAAGACTGGTTGTTTTTTTGTCTTGTGGATATGCAGATGTAGTTTAACAGATAAAACCTAACAGCCATGACCGCTCTCGAATTTACTAACCATATTGGCAAAGTTTCTAAATCTCTGCGTCCGTTCGCACTCCGTTTAACGAAGGATGTTGAAGATGCAAACGATTTACTTCAGGATACCCTCCTCAAAGCGTTCACTAACCGGGACAAATATACAGATGGGACTAACCTGAAAGCCTGGCTTTACACAATCATGAAAAACACATTCATTACTAATTACCAGCGCATGGTTCGTAAGAACACGTTCATCGACACAACAGATAATCTACATTATATTAACTCTACCGAAAGCAGCACGGACAATTTAGCCTATTCGTCATTTGCTCAGGAGGATATCAGTCGGGCAGTCAACGGCCTTGACGACACCTATAAAACGCCGTTTATGATGCACTTTCGGGGTTTCAAATACCATGAAATTGCGGCAAAGCTTAACATTCCTATTGGCACTGTGAAGAACAGAATCCACATTGCCCGCAAAGAATTAAAGGACCAGCTAAAAGTTTATGCATATTTTAATGCCTAAGCGAGACTTTATACACAATACACCGTCTAAGGTTTATTGATTGAGTAGTTTTTGGTTAAAAAAGAGGAAGGTTCAGAAAAGTTGGGTAGCATCTACCCAACTTTTTTTTATTTTATAGCCTTATAATCAACAAGTTAGCTACCATCTGGTTGGGCTGCCTCTGAATAGGGGGGCGTCGGCCAGCCATCAAACCGGGGCTAATTTTCACCCCGATGGGCCTGAAAAATTAGCCCTTATCAACTTTTTTATTGGTTTTGAGGTAGCTTCACACGAACAAATTGCTTCATCAGGCAATTTATTTTGACTCAGTTCTAATTTTTTTCTGATGCCCCAGCGCGTACTTGTTATCGGAGCCGGGTTTGCCGGGCTGGCCGCTGCTACCAGCCTTGCCAACAAAGGCTACGACGTTACCATCCTCGAAAAAAATGATATGCCCGGCGGCCGGGCGCGTGTCTTTCAGGCCCATGGATTTACCTTCGATATGGGGCCAAGCTGGTATTGGATGCCCGATATAGTTGAGACGTACTTCGCTCGATTTGGCAAAAAACCATCTGACTATTACAACCTCGTCCGGCTTGACCCTTCCTATTCCGTTATTTTTGGACCCGATGAGACCGTAAACTTACCCGCCGGATTAGACAAATTAGAGGTGCTTTTCGAGCAACTGGAATCCGGGAGCGGCTCTAAGTTGCGGGAGTTTCTCAAGCAGGCGTCGTATAAATACGACGTTGCTATGACCAATTTCGTCTGGAAGCCCAGCCGGTCGGTTACCGAATTTTTGAGCCTTAAATTACTCTATGACGTCTCGCGATTAGATGTTTTCCAGTCGTTTGCGACTCACGCCCGCAAGTTTTTCGCGAATCCCCGCCTGCTCGAAATTATTGAATTTCCGGTGCTTTTTTTGGGCGCTACTCCTCAAAATACGCCCGCCATGTACAGTCTGATGAATTATGCCGAGATGGCATTAGGCACCTGGTACCCGATGGGTGGCATGCACCAGATTGTGAAGGCAATGGTCAGCCTGGCTCAGGAAAAGGGCGTTAAGATTCTACTGAACCAGACCGTGCAAAAAATTGATATTCAGCAGAATACAGCCAGGCGTATCCGCACAAACGACGGTATTTTCGAGACAGATGTGGTCGTTGCTGGCGCCGATTACAATCACGTTGAGACCAGCCTTGTGGACCCTATCCATCGAAATTATGACGATGCTTACTGGCAGAAACGAGTGATGGCTCCTTCATCATTGCTGTTTTATCTGGGCATAAACAAGCGGATACCGCGTTTGCAGCACCATAACCTGTTTTTCGACGAAGACTTCGCGCTCCACGCACAGGAAATTTACGAAACGCCCCGCTGGCCCACCAAGCCCCTGTTTTATGCATCGGTCCCGTCAAAAACCGACCCCAGCGTGGCTCCCGACGGCTGCGAGAATTTGTTCCTGCTGATACCAGTTGCCCCCGATCTTACCGACGACGATGCTACCCGTGAACGCTACTTCGACCTGATCATGAACCGACTCGAAGCGTATGTGGGTGAATCCATCCGTCCTTACATCGTGTTCAAACGCAGCTACGCCCATAGCGATTTCAAAACCGATTACAATGCGTTTCGGGGCAACGCCTATGGGTTGGCCAATACCCTTTGGCAGACTGCTTTACTAAAACCGTCGTTAAAGAACAAAAGGGTAAACAACTTGTTCTACACCGGTCAACTCACCGTGCCGGGGCCGGGCGTTCCGCCGTCGCTTATCTCAGGATTGGTTGTTGCTGACGAGGTTGCTAAAGAGTTTCCTTAATTTTTAAGTACGAAGAGCAGGCAGAAAATGAGGAAAATTCGTCAACATACCGTTCTTCCTGTATCTTTCCTGCATTCTCGATTTATCCTTCTCTCTTAAACTCTATGATGGCATTGTTCAATAAAACCGCACTGGAATGCAGCAGGCTAATTACGGAGCGTTACAGTACGTCGTTTACCTTAGGCATTAAAACCCTCAACCGAAAATTTCATCTGCCTATCTACGCCATCTACGGGTTTGTTCGCTACGCCGACGAAATTGTGGATACGTTCCACGACTACGACAAAAAAACCCTGCTCGAACGGTTTAAGCAGGACACTTATCTGGCTATTGATGAGGGAATTAGCCTGAATCCGGTTTTGCATTCCTTTCAGTTGGTCGTCAGCCAGTATAAGATTGAGCATGCGCTGATAGATGCGTTCCTGAAAAGCATGGAAATGGATTTATATTTCCAGGATTATAATGCTGAGGGCTACAGCGAATACATCTATGGATCGGCGGAAGTGGTTGGGCTGATGTGCCTGCGCGTTTTCTGCGAAGGTGATGGTGATGAATTTGACCGCCTACAGGCACCTGCCCGAAAACTGGGCGCTGCGTTTCAGAAAGTGAACTTCCTGCGCGACATGAAGAGCGATTTCGTTGACCGGGGTCGCACGTATTTTCCGGGCGTTGATTTTAATGACTTCAGTCGTGATACCAAGCAACGCATCGAAGCCGACATTCAGCGCGACTTCGATGAAGCCTATACTGGCATTACGAAACTGCCACGAGGAGCCAGAATGGGCGTTTATTTAGCGTATATGTATTACCAGACGCTGTTCAATAAAATCAAGCAGCTTCCGGCTTCGCGCATTCAGAGCGAACGGGTTCGGGTGCCGAATCCACAAAAATTTGCGCTGCTGGCGCAAACGTATTTGAAATATCGGCTGAATGTGCTTTAATAAGTTCTGAAGGCTCGGCTCTTACATACTCGTCCCTGTCTTCTCTAACGTGCTCAAAACTTTCCCTAAAACCGACAGATATGCCTGAACCGCTTTGGCTAATCTGGGTTTCCGCTGGTTCATGTTGGTGTTTACTTCCCGCATGAAGTTTGGCCAGTTGGAGGCATTCAGGCAATCAAGTGCGACCGATATGGTGGGCGTTAACGAACGGGCTGTATGCCACCAGCCACAGGGAATAAATAAAGTTTCGCCGGGGCCAACCACAAACGTGACGGGCGTTGTTTTGGCAAAAAGTGGGTATTTCTCTAAATCGGGATGTCTGATGTCATTCACCTCCGACACCCAGGCATTATCCGGTTTTGGATACACATAAGGCGTTTGGTCGGGCGGAATAACCGTAAATTCTTTCTGGCCATGCAGTTGCGTAATATAGGCGTGCAGACTCATGTAATCGTAATGCACATAGGGAAACTGAGCACCGGGGCTACCGAAAAAAATTTCCATTGTGTTGGCTCCTGACAGCAGGCGTTTCGGCAGAAGTCGGCTGTGAATACGGTCAGGGAGGGCATATTTCAGCCGGGGCAGCACATCGGGGACCAGTTCAGGATAATCACGCTCAATCTGGAGAGTGCAGGGGTAAGGCGCAGGCTTGTCTTCCGTGCCGGTCAGCATCCAGTCGATATACTCACCGAAATTGTAGGTTTTACCGGCAATACTGACTTCCCGGTTACTATAGTGTTTTTTGAAAAACTCCGGGGTGAATTTCTCCTTTGCTGGCCAGGCATCGCAGGCGTCTCCAATCACTACCGGGTAATTTCCAAAAAGATGATTCTTAGCGAACTCGTCGTAACTAAGGCGATACTTTTTCTCAACTACAATAGTCTTATCGCGAACCAATTCAACCGTTTGTGTAGTCATTTGCTAAAGAGGTCAGTTTAGTAAAGAGATAGTAATCAAACTTTAGACTCTAAATTCACCTGGGTAGACATTGCCTGACTGATTTTTCTTGTAGGAAGTTTTAAGCGCTTGCCTTAAAGCCATTTGTTAGCCATCATCCCCTGTTTTATTTCTCCCTATCTTTGCCTAAAATCACTCTCCGTTATCAATGGTAGCCGAACCGACCCTTTCGCCAGATGTTCTGGCTAAATACGAAGCCGTTGTTGGCCTGGAAGTTCACTGCCAGTTGCTTACGCAAAGCAAAATATTCGCTACCGACGCGAATGTATTTGGAGCCGAGCCGAATACCAATATCAGCGTTATTACCCTGGGGCATCCGGGCACGCTCCCTAAGCTGAACCGCAAGGCGGTTGAGTACGCCATGCGAATCGGGCTGGCCTGCGGAAGTGAAATTACGCGCCACAATATATTTGCCCGTAAAAATTATTTTTATCCCGATTTGCCCAAAGGCTACCAGCTTTCGCAGGATAAGGGGCCGATTTGTGTGGGCGGGGGCATTCTGGTTGCGGCAAAAGACCCAGTTTCTGGTCAACCCTACCAAACTACGATTCAACTTCACCATATTCATCTCGAAGAAGATGCCGGCAAATCCATTCATGATGGCAATGACTGGGCTACCCAACTCGACTACAACCGTGCTGGAACGCCCCTGATCGAAATGGTAACTGAACCCTGCATTCGCACTGCCGATGAAGCCGGGCAATACCTGACCGAAGTTCGGCGGCTGGTTCGGTATCTGGACATTTGTGACGGCAACATGGAAGAGGGTTCATTACGCTGCGACGTAAATGTTTCCATCCGGCCCAAAGGGGCAACGCATCTCGGCACGAAGGTTGAGGTAAAAAACCTGAACTCAATTCGGAACGTCATGCGAGCGGTGGATAGCGAATTTCTGCGGCAGGTCGAACTGACCGAATCGGGCGGGCGGCTTGTACAGGAAACCCGCACCTTCGATGCAGCCACGGGGCTTAGTTACGCCATGCGGGAGAAAGAAACCATGAACGATTATCGCTACTTTCCTGACCCCGACCTAACGCCCGTCGTTATTTCGGACGCGTGGCTGGCGGATGTTCAGGTCCGGATGCCCATGCTTCCGGCGGCTTTGTACCAGAAATTTACGACTGTTTATGGGCTACCCGATTACGACGCAGCCTTACTGACCGATGCAAAAGAACTGGCCGAGTATTATGAAGCCGTTTGCGTCCATACAACCAATTACAAGGCGGCCTCTAACTGGATTATGGGGCCAGTAAAAGGGCACCTTACCGACCGAAGCCTGCGTGAGCGTCAATTTCCGGTCGCTGCCGAACGCCTGGCGGCTCTCGTTACCCTGATCGATGAGGGTATAGTTAGTCAAACGGCGGCCCAGCAGGTCTTTACGTTAATGACTGAACAACCCGACGCATCGCCTGCCGACTTAGCCCAAACGAACGGCCTGCTTCAGAACCGCAATACCGACGCCCTGCAAACGTTGGTAGAAGAAGTACTGGCCGCATGGCCCGATAAAGTTGAACAATACCGGAAAGGAAAGAAAAATTTAGTAGGCTTGTTTGTGGGCGAGGTCATGAAAAAATCGAAGCGTTCAGCCGACCCCAAATTGGTTAATGAATTAGTAGTAAAGACATTACAGACAACATGAAAAACTTAATTTTCAGTATAGTCGGTTTTATGGCACTCGGCCTGGTGGCCAACGCCCAAACAACAAAGCCCTTTACCGTAACGGGTAAAATTAACAAAGCAACGCCGGGCAGTTTCGTTTATCTGGAAGCGAACGCCCCACCGTTTCGCAAACTCGACTCGGCCAGGGTTGATGCAGGAAATGCCTTTACGCTGAAGCATAACGTGGCCGACGGTGGTGAGGTATTCGTCCTAAATGCAGGCGGTGGGCAGAAAATGGCGCTGCTGGTTGAAGGGGGCGAAACGCTGAACGTATTGGCTGATGGCTATAAAATGGATGCCAAAACCGGACAGATAGGTAAAGCAACCGTCACTGGCTCCAAAAACATGGAGTATTATGATAAGTTAAACACGCTCCGTACCGACATGGAAGCCAAAGTGGCCAACTGGAACAAACAGGTTGCCGCTGCCACCGAGAAAAAAGACAATAAGAAAGTTGCTCAAATCGAACAGGAGTATCAGGCTGCCGAACAGGCGGTTGTCAGTAAAGTAAAAGCCATGCTGCCCGAAATGGGCACATCCCTGGCGTCGCTTTTTGCCCTGAACTTCATCAACATCGAAAGTGATTTTGCTACTTATGAGTCGCTGGCGCAACGGTTCGAGAAAGAGAACCCCAATAGCCCACATGCCAAATCGCTGATTGGCCGGGTTGCCCGCATCAAAGGCGTATCGGTTGGTGCACCCGCTCCCGAAATTAGTTTGAGCGATACGACCGGCACGCCGGTTCCGCTCTCGTCGCTGCGGGGAAAATACGTTTTAATTGATTTCTGGGCATCGTGGTGTGGCCCCTGCCGGGCCGAGAATCCAAACGTGGTGAGGATGTACAACAAGTTTAAAGACAAAGGATTTGCTATCTATAGCGTCTCGCTCGATCAGGCTAAAGCCAACTGGACCAAAGCCATCCGCAATGACAACCTCACCTGGACGCACGTTTCGGACCTGAAATTCTGGCAGTCGGCAGCGGCTCAGCAATACGGGGTTCAGGCAATTCCGGCCACGTTCCTGCTCGACAAAGAAGGCAAAATTATCGCCAAGAACCTGCGCGGTGACGCATTGGAGCAAAAATTAGAGGAAGTTCTTAAAGGTGGTCAATGAGTTGGCAACGAGTAAGTAGTTTTGTGGGGTCAGGTTCTGGGTCGCCAGCCCGGTCAAACCTGACCTTTTTTTTATGTCTGGAATGAAACGTAGTGGCTTTAGTTACTACATTTCGCTCATTCACTCATTCGCTCTTTAGTAAATGAAAATCGCAATTGTGGGCTGCGGCAATATGGGCATGGCCTTTGCCAAATCGTTTTTGCAATATGACCTCGTAAAGAAAGACGACTTATTGTTAATCGAAAAGAGCACCGACCGCTCCGAAGCCCTAAAGGCCGAAAAAGCAGGCGTTGTAGTCGATACGATTGGGCCGCATGTGGGTGAGTCTGATTTGATTATTCTGTCCGTAAAACCTCAGGATTTCAACAGCGTTTATGAAGCTCTTCGCGACGTTATTCAGCCGAATCAGGTTGTTCTGTCGATTATGGCAGGCATCCCTATAGCCCAGATTCAGGAGAAACTGAATCATCCCTTAGTCGTGCGGGCCATGCCCAATACGCCCGCTATGCTGGGCATGGGCATTACAGGTTTTACAGCCGCCAAAGAAGTGGATTTGGCCAACCTGCGCCGGGTAGAAAATCTAATTAATGCCACCGGTCGGTCTATTTTTCTCGAAGACGAAGCCATGCTCAATGCCGTAACCGCCCTCAGTGGCAGCGGCCCGGCTTATTTCTATTATGTTGTCAAAGCCATGATTGAAGCCGGTAAGCAAATGGGGTTCGATGACGCCGTGTCGGCTCTGTTGGTAAAGCAAACGATGCTTGGCTCGTATCATCTGATAAATACAGCCGACAAATCGCTGGATGACCTCATCAAAGCTGTAGCCTCCAAAGGTGGCACAACCGAAGCAGCCCTGCGTGAGTTCGAGAGCGGAGCCTTGTCGAATACGCTGGTGGCGGGTATCAAAGCCGCACAAACACGGGCAATGGAACTGTCGAAGGGATAATTGACGCGTTTTAATTTTGCCTGATTGCTCATGAACGCGAACTGGAGTGAAGAAGACCTCAAACAAATAGCCCGGCAGTTGAGCCATCCGGATGGCGATGCAGGAATTATTACCGGCGAGCGAATGAAGATCTCGAATGGCAAGTTTATGCAAAAATTACCCTTCACAAAATTCGGCTTTCACCTATACGATTCTGAATCGGTTGGCCATGTCTTGAGCGCAGCCCAATTTTTTACGGAACACATCCTGGAGGAACCCGCGCAAATTCCGGGAAAGCCAGGCCAGAAATCGAGCGCAAGATTGTTAGTATTACCGCCCGAAAAATGTAATATAGGATAGGGGCCCCAGATTTTCGTCAAATTCCGGTATACGTGAACGGCGTAATTGCCCGGAGTTCGCCCTTGATGGCATCTGACACGTTCAGTTCATCAATAAATTGGCGGATGCTGTCAGCCGTGATTTTCTCGTTCGTGCGGGTCAGGGCTTTCAAGGCTTCATAAGGTTGCGGATAGCCCTCGCGCCGGAGAATGGTCTGTATGCCCTCAGCCACAACCGCCCAGTTGTCTTCAAGGTCGGCATTAAAAGCCACCGGGTTTAGTTCGAGTTTATTCAGGCCTTTTACCAGCGATTTCAGGGCAATAACCGAGTGAGCAAAGGGAACTCCGATGCTCCGCAGTACGGTCGAGTCGGTCAGGTCGCGCTGAAGCCGGGAGATGGGCAGTTTGGCCGATAAGTGCTCAAACAAAGCGTTGGCAATGCCCAGATTGCCTTCCGAATTCTCAAAATCTATTGGGTTTACTTTGTGCGGCATCGCCGATGAACCTACCTCCCCTTCTTTCAGTTTTTGCTTAAAATAGTTCATCGACACGTAGGTCCAGATGTCGCGGTCGAGGTCGATCAGGATGGTATTCAGGCGCTTAAACGCATCGAGGGCAGCCGCCAGCATGTCGTAATGCTCAATCTGAGTTGTAAACTGACTCCGCACCATGCCGAGGCTTTCGACAAATTTATCCCCGAATTTTTTCCAGTCTTCGTTGGGGTACGCAACGGCGTGCGCGTTAAAATTGCCCGTTGCGCCCCCGAATTTGGCCGCCGTCGGAATGTCGGCTAATAAATGCAATTGCTTCTCAATGCGTTCGACAAATACCGATAGTTCTTTGCCTAAGCGCGTTGGCGAAGCCGGTTGCCCGTGTGTGCGGGCCAGCATGGGCACATCGTTCCACTGCTCAGCCAGTTCCTGCAACCGCATAAACACCTGCCGATAGAGCGGCACGATTTCGGTGTCGAGTGCATCGCTTAGCAACAGTGGAATGGCCGTATTGTTGATGTCCTGCGAGGTCAGGCCAAAGTGAACAAACTCCAGAAACGGCTCAACCGGCGAACCTTTCAGCTTTTCTTTGATAAAATATTCAACCGCCTTAACATCGTGGTTGGTCGTCTTTTCAATTTCTTTAATACGCAGGGCATCGGCTTCCGTAAAGTTTTCATACAGAGCACGCAACGCCGAAAACTGCGCCGGGTCGACATCGGCTAATTGCGGAATTCCCCATTCGCAAAGGGCAATGAAGTACTCCATTTCGATGCGGATCCGGTAGCGAATCAGACCCAGCTCCGAAAAATACGGAGCCAGTGTCTCAACCTGCGACCGATAGCGGCCATCAACAGGAGAAATAGCCGTTAATGCAGATAAACTCATGGGATAGTGTACGGTTTACGATCTACGATGTACGATGTATGACGTACTTAAATTCGTACATCGTAACGCTCCGGCGGCCCGGTTCGCAGGTCAGAACGGGTTCAAATACAGTCCAATGCCCATCCAGGACGTTTGCTGGTTTTCATACTGACTGTAGGGCCGGAAACCCGAGTAACCTTCAAACAGAAAGGTCAGATTGTTTTGTGTTCTTCCCAACTCGACCCCAATTCCGCCGTGAATACCAGGTCGAAAATCGGTTTGCTGCCAGAATTTCACATCAACGCCACCCACCAACCGCGCTGCTTTTGTCGACGGTTTTTTGTAGAACGCACCTACCTGAGCGCTGAACAATTTACGTTCTTCCGACTTTCGCAGGACAATGCCGAGACCACCATATAGTCGCCAGTTATTGGCCATTCGGCTATAGGTGACGTCCAACAACTCATAATTAACCGAGTTAGGCGTGGGGGCCGTGATCTGGTTACGATAGATGTAATCGTCGCCCAGGTGCGAAGAGATGTGATAAACCCGAAAGCGGTAATTATTCACTCCCCGCCGAATGTTGTAAAGAATACTGATTTTATAATCAGTATTCATAATTTGCCGACGTGCCCGTCCCAATTTGTTGTCATGGTAGGCCTCAAATTGCGTAAACGACGCTAAGTCCAGCACCCACTCTTCGGACCGGCCCGGTTCGGTGGTTCGACGGTAAAAGGGTTTTGCAAATCCAAAAGCGAAGGGCACAATGCTACCTTTGTATTTTTGCCCCTCCGTCCAATAACCCGGCAAAACGCTTCCATAGGTTTGCGCTTCCAGCGGATCCAATAGGATTGGCTCAAACAAATGCCCTTTGGGCAGAAACTCCCGCCGGGGCCTGACAAGGGTAGGCTCACTACGAACACCTGTTGTTAAACCTACCGAGTCGACGGACTGGATAACAGGCTTTCTTTCACGGCGAATTCGTTCAGGGCGAGCCGTTTTGGCAGGTGTTTCGGCGGGCACTGGCGTTGGTGTTGCGGTTACAGCGGGTGTTTCTGCCAACGCATCGGTAACTGTGGGGGCCGGTTCAGGCGATTTTTCTTTTTTACGTTTTTCCCGTTTCTCTTTTCGGCCTGGCTCGGCAACAACGGGTGCGGGTTCAACCGGCTGGCTGGCAGTTGGGGCTGCGGTCGTAGGGTCTACGGTGACTTTAAGCTGGGGATTGGCGGTCGGCGGTTGTTCTTTAGCGGCTTTTTTCGCCTGTCGCTGCCGTTCTTTTTCAGCTTGTTTAGCTTCGTATTCGCGTTGTTTTTGCAACCACTCCGCCTTAATTTGCCTTTCCCGCTGGATTTCGCGTTCTATTTTTTCTTTCTGCCGTTGCTCAGCAGGTGTCAATACACGGGCGGGCGGGGTTGCTGGCTTTTGTTGAGCCGATGCCCAGGTTGCCAGTAAAGAACTTAGTAAAAGAACTAATAACGTTTTTCTCATAAAATAAACGCGGGAGAGGGGGATAGCCAGGCAGGTAGTTAACCGCCTGCCTGGGTCGAATAAAAATGGTTTATTGTTTTTTTAATGCTGCGTAGTGTTTGTAGAAATAAGGAATGGTTTCGATGCCTTTGTAAAAGTTGAAGAGGCCGTAGCTTTCATTCGGCGAATGCAAGGCGTCGCTGTCTAAACCGAAACCCATTAGAATCGACTTAACTCCCAGTTCCTGTTCAAACAACGCGACAATCGGAATGCTGCCTCCACCGCGTGTTGGAATGGGTTTCTTGCCCCAGGCATCTTCAAATGCTTTACTGGCTGCTTCAAACTCCACCGAATCGACAGGCGTTACATATGGCAATCCACCATGATGAGGCTTCACCTGAACCATTACTCCAGCGGGCGCAATGGCCGTAAAATGGTTCGTAAACAGGTCCGTAATCTCGTCTGGAGTCTGATTGGGCACTAACCGCATACTAATTTTAGCCGATGCTTTCGAGGGAAGTACCGTTTTGGCGCCCTCACCCGTATAGCCGCCCCAAATGCCATTAACGTCAAGGGTGGGGCGGATAGAGGTTCGTTCGTTGGTCGAGTAACCCGTTTCGCCCATCACCTCATTAACGCCCAAATCTCGTTTGTACTCGTCCAGATCAAAGGGAGCTTTGGCTAATTCGGCCCGTTCGTCATCGCTCAGGTCGGCTACCTTATCGTAAAATCCGGGAAGGGTAATGCGCCCGTTTTCATCGTGAAGCGACGCAATCATCTCGCACAATACGTTAATCGGATTGGCAACGCCACCACCATAGACGCCCGAATGCAGATCACGATTGGCGCCCGTTACCCCCACCTCCACGTAAGAAAGGCCACGAAGCCCCGTTTCGAGCGAAGGGGTTTCATTAGAGATAATGCTCGTATCGGATATGAGAATCGTGTCGGCTTTGAGCATGTCCCGATGGGTGGCCACGAAAGTGCCCAGATGGTCGGAACCAACTTCTTCTTCGCCTTCGATCATCACCTTCACATTGCAGGGCAAACCGGTTGTCGCTAACATCGCTTCAATCGCCTTGATATGCATATAAAACTGACCTTTATCATCGCAGGCGCCCCGGGCGTAAATGCGCTCGTTGCGAATGGTGGGTTCAAAGGGGGGCGTTTTCCAAAGTTCGTAGGGGTCGGCAGGCTGAACATCGTAATGCCCGTAAACCAACACGGTTGGCTTAGCCACATCCACGATTTTCTCGGCATACACCACCGGATGGCCGGGTGTTTCGTAGAGTTGGGCCTTGTCTAAGCCTGCCGCTATAAGTTTATCCTTAACAAATTCGGCAGCCCGGCGCACGTCATCTTTAAACTTAGAATCGGCCGAAACCGATGGAATGCGTAGTAAGTCGAGCAATTCATCTAAAAATCGCTGCTTATGGGTGTCAAGGTAGCTGGTCATCAGGTCAAAAATTTCGCCCCGAAGTTACGCACTTTTCGCGCAACGACGGGGCGTTGATTCTATTTGTAAAATAGGTTTTTGGTATTAACGCTTTTTTCGCAGCCGAATCAATACAGTCCGGCTTTCCTCACCACGCCACAATCGGGAAATATTTTTCTGATGCGTTAGTACCACCATCAGAAATATAACGAAGCCAAAGACAATGAGTAACGGACTTTCTTTCTGACCAAAGATCTGAAGCAACAGCAACACCGGAAACGCCAGAGCGGCCAGAATCGACCCCAGCGATACGTATTGCGAGGCAATAACCACCAACAGGAAAACACCAATGCAAACGACCGCCATTTCGGGGTGAGTAGCCAGCATCATTCCCAATAGCGTCGCTACGCCTTTTCCACCTTTGAAATTGGCGAAGACGGGAAACAAATGACCAAGCACGGCCACTAACCCGAAAACAATTTTGAATGTCAGAATTTCATTTTCGGTAATAATACCCGTATACCAAAGCAGCGATGCTAAAATAGATGCGGTGTAGCCTTTCAGAACATCGACCAGCATTACGACGGTTCCTGCCCGTTTGCCCAACACCCGAAACGTATTGGTGGCACCGGCATTACCACTGCCATAGTGGCGAATGTCGACGCCGAAAAAGCCTTGCCCATACCAAACAGCCGTGGGAATTGAGCCTAATAAATAAGCAACAAGGGTCGTAATGCAGACTAAGAGAACGTTCATTAACCGAAATAAAGAATTGAGTTACTGGATAAAGCGACCCGTTGTTTAACGTGAGAAGCCCTGTAAAGAGAATGTAACCCCAAAATTAAGCGATTGTTACTAATCGGCCAACCCACATAGCCTATAAAACGATTTCAGTAATGAATAAATTTCCAAATGTTACTATTTTCCCCCTACGACCACTTCGTGAAGACTTTCGGTGGTTAAATAACGATTTGCTGTTTCAATAATATCATCTGGTGTTACCGACCGTAGCTTTTGGATGTACGTTGCCAGGAAATCGGCAGGCATACCATCGAGTAAAATCACCTTATAGCGGTCAGCAATTTCGAAAGGCGTGTTGAGCGAACCGACAAACTCACCAGCCATGTAGTTTTTCACCGTCTCCAGCTCATTGTCTGAAACGGGTTCGGTTTGGAGCAGCCGGATCTCTTTGCGAATTTCATCGAGTGTCTGCCGGGTATTTTCTTTATTGACATCTGTGCCAATTAAAAAATAGCCATCACGACGAAAAGAGGGCACATTCGATGAAATGCCGTAGGTAAATCCTTTCTCCTCGCGGATATTTTTCATTAATCGGGAGCCGAAATAGCCGCCTAAAACCTCGTTGGTGACCAGCATCTTAAAAAAATCGGGATGCGATCTGGTGAACAGCCGCCGACCTACCCGAATAGACGACTGTATGCTGTCGGGCTTTTCAGCAAACACAGGCAAGTCACTGTCGAGCAGTGCATTATCCGAAAAAGCAGGTAATGTATCCGTGCGAACCGACAGTTGTCCCAATTCGGTATTGATAAGCAGTAGCTCATTTTCAGCAGCCTGCCCCGCCAGAATAAGCTGGAACGGGCGGTTTCGAATGGTTCGCTCGTAGAAATCGACAACGCCCTGACGGGTAAGTTGCTCAACCGATTCGGGTTTCTGACTGCGCCCATACGGATGCTCGGCGCCAAAGAGTTTTTCGCGAAACAGAACCCCCGCGAGGTAGGCGTTTTTTTCGTAGTTAACCCGCAGATTCTGAAGGGTAATGTTGCGAAGGTCATCCAACTCTTTCTGCGGAAACGTTGGCTCTGTGAGCATCTCCCGCAAGAGGAGCAAGGCATTAGGCAGAAACCTGGTCAAACAATAAATAACAAGGCTGGCGCGGTCAGGGCCGCTGTTCAATTCCATGAATATTCCATACCGATCAATGTATTCGCTGATCTGAGCCGACGACCGCACTGACGTTCCTTCAGCCAGCATTTTCATAGCAAAAAATGCAGAACCGGGCACTTGCTCATACCAGGTTCCGGCATCAAATACGCATTCTAACCGCAAAACGGGCTGTTGCACAACCGCAATTACATGCAGCGGAGTGCCGTTATCTAAACGATGAGATTGGACCGCTGGCAAATAAACTTCCTGTATCGCCTGAAAATCGGGCGATTGAGTTCTATCGAGAGTCATATACGTGTCAAAAGGAAAACAAGTGAAGAATGAAGCGTGAAAAGTGAAGAATAATCGCTCAAATAGAGCCAGGTTTTATTCTTCACTTTTCACGCTTCATTCTTCACTTGCCTTTCCTCTTATATTTAATTGGAATCGTTTGTTAAGGGTTCCTCATCAGCTATCTTGTTCCCTTTGTTCAGGTTCAGCAGGAGCGAAATACGGAAGGTGTCAGACAGCGGACTACCTTGTTTTATTGGGATCAGGTAGGAAAAATCAACGCCAAACCGCTGTTGCAAACGCAGGCCAATGCCGGTAGTAACATACTTACGGCCGCCCTTTTCGTTTGATTCATTGAAATAACCGACGCGGGCCGCAAATTGGTCGTTGTACCAGTACTCAATACCCGTCGAAATCGTAATCTCTTTTAGTTCTTCACTAAAACCACCCGGCGCGTCGGCAAAGGAGCCAAAGACCGAAGCGAAATAATTTTTGTTGGCATTCAGATTCACCTGCACACCATTAACCGTCTGAATATCGGGCGTTGGCACCATCAGTTTATTGACATCAACCACAAAATTGAATTTGTTGTATTGGTCAGCAAACAATGTCAGGCGGGTTCCTAAGCGCAGATTGGTCGGAATAAAATAGGACTGGGTACCGCCGTAGTTGATTCGGCCACCGAGGTTGGAAATCATACCCCCAAACGCCCAGCCAATTCCTTTACCGGTCGCGTTATCGCGGGACTCGTTCTGGTAATAAGCGCTGATGTCGGCGGCCGCCGTTGAACCCGGTTTCAAACCTGGATTGGTCGAACCAGCCGCCAGGTTAGAACTTAGGTACTTGAGGTCAACAGCCAGCGAAAAATTTTCTGACAGTCGCTGAGCGAACGAGGCCGTGATGGCATACTCGCGGGAGTTAAAGGTACCGGCTGCTACACCCGTCGCTGTCGTAAAATCGACCGTTCCCAAGTCAAAGTACATAAGCGACCCCGACACAACGGAGTTTTTACCTACTTTTGAATAGCCGCTTAAGTAGGTGTAATACATATCGCCAATCAGGTTCCGCAACCAGGGTGTATACGAAATCGACGCGCCTTTATCCTGTTTGGCAAAAACCAATTTCGACGGATTCCAGAAGACGGCATTGGCATCTGGATCGCCGAGTGCAACGCCGGCATCACCCAGGGCACCCGAACGGGCATCGGGCGTGAAGTTCAGAAAAGGTACCGACGATGTAGGAACATTTTGCGGCTGGCCGTTGAGATTGATTTTTTGAGCGGATACGACGAGGGGAAGAAAACTACTTACGCCGAGAAGAACACGGAAAAAATTGCGCTTCATACTAAAAGTGTTGGTGGACACCGATGACTGTTTAAAATGGATATGGCAGTCCTGTGCGGTCAAAATTACGATGAAAGGTTGGATTAGGAAAAAATGCGACGTTTTATGTCTTAGAAATCATTTCGTTAACAGGATTCGGCCGCTTTCATGGGCCGCTGTACCATCAACGGCTGACCGAATCTGTAATCGAACAATGTACAGGCCGTTGGGCAAAGGCCCTTCTGCCTCGGTCCGGCCATTCCAGGTGCCAACCGTCAACAGGGCTTCACAGTCGGTACACTGTCCCGCTTGCTGATTCACTAATCGGCCGGTGAGATCGTACAGCCCAACCGTCCAGTCGAGCGGCTCCCCCGAACGATTCAGTTCGGCTATCAATGTCGTTTGGTCAACCACCGGATTTGGACTGGCATACAACATGTTTATGGCCAGACCCGGCTGTTCTGAAACTACTATGGTCAACGTCCCTTCTGCTGAATTATTGTTTATATCCCAGGCTTTGACCCGCATGGTGTAGGTCCCCGGCACCAGACCGCGAAACGTGTACTGAGCCTCGCCCTGTTGCCCATTAGAACCGGTGGCCACATAACTTTCGTTCAACCTAACAACGGGCTGGCTATTAAGCTGAACCGTGAGTTCATGACCTAATCCCGACCGGGCAATGTTTATACCCTGATTATCAGACAAGCTAATCCGTAGTCTCACATCTGGTCCGGCAACGCGCACAAGCTTACCTTCGGCGACTCCTCCGTCCACAGCAAGCACTACTGTTGGGGGCTGTGTATCTGTAGTTGTCGCAATCACGCTGCCGCCAATACGCAGGCTATCGTAACTTCCGATTGCATCAATACCAGCATCAGATCGTGTGGCATACATATACAATTTACCCCGCCCAACGGCATAATTAATATCTTTGGGCATGGTGAAGCGTGCCGTAAACATCCCTTGCTGCACCGGCACCTGGCCTGTAAATACGGGATTACTGAATGCCTGGTAGGTCATTTTCGGACTCCCGGCTTCGGAGCCGATCGTCGTTTGAGTCGTCGCTTTATCGTACAGTGCTAATTGAATCGTACCGGTGAAATCCGATAGTCGTTTATCCAATTGTCGGACTTCACCCGTTAACTCAACCGTTTGCAGGGCGTGCAATGTGTCTAAACGATTGGCTGAGAGCACTTTGCCATTTATCTGCGTGAGAGCTGCCTGCGCCTGTGGATAAGCCAACCGCATGGATGGATCGCCCAGGAGGGCAAAATTTCGATTTACCGGGCCAACTAAACTGTTGTTTTTTGTCAGCCGAAGCACATCGCCCAGGCGGGGCATTTGGCCGTTTATGGGTAAGAAAACGGCCTTATAAAACGCATCATTGAGGAGTAAATTTGTATTGGCATACACGGGCCGGGTAGTGGTTAATAAAGCCACAGCCCCGCCGGTGCGGCTCAGCAGCGTTAACTCGGCCCCTGAATTCGCATTGGGGTCATCATAACGGCCAAACTGACAGGTGGCCGTGACGAATAAAGGCAGTCGGCGGTTCTTCCAGGAAAGAATGTCCTGAAGCGTTACCACCTGCTCGTCGGCCAGTCCCAAAACACCACCATGACCACTGTAATTAATAATGAGTCGCCCTTCGGCAAATCCCTGATTGATGCGTTGATTGACAAGCGGGACTTTCTGCCCATTACTTGTGTTTTCCTGCGGAAAATCGTCCAGGAAAACGCGCTCTGGCCGATAAGCGGGAGCAAGTTTTTCGATGTTTTTCGCCATCTGGTCGGCATCCTGCTGATGAATGTTATAGTCACCATCGTCGGCAATGAGCATTACCCGCGTTTGCCAGTCACCCGTGAGTGACGAATCTGAACTGTACCGAATTAGTTTGTCGACAACCGTTCGGGCTTCATCGACCGATTTTACCGGCAATCGGCCTATGCCAATGTCCATTTTATGGTCGCCATTCGGTGTTTCTATCCATTCGCCTTCACTGGCATCCATGAAGCCAAAATAATCGTCGGAGGAGTAACTCAATACCGGATGCAACGACTCCCGACTCTCATAAACCGGCACCATGTTGGCTAATTGTGTAGCGTTCGTGAGCCCGGCAATATTACGATAATCAAAGGTGGCGTCGCCAAAGAGCAGGAGATACCGGAATTTAGCGGGTTGTTGCCGATAAAAATACCGGGCCATATCCCGAATGGCCGTGGGATCGGCCTGCCCCGATCCAAATTCATTATACACCTGCTGCGTAGTAACAACCAGAACGGATAATTGATCATGGTCCCGCCGAAATTTGGCTAACCGGTCGGCCTGTTCCCGCCAGGCTACGGGCGTTATGAGCAACAAATCGGGTACAGGCTGGCCATGAATCGTCTGATTAGCTACAATAGCCAGCGATGCAGGGGTCAGCAGGTCAGTATCGGTGAAGAAAAAATAATCGCTTCGCTGAGCAGCCAGCCAGCCTGCCTGCTGCGAAGCCGAAAGCGTATAATTTTGTACAGTCGGACGAAGTGGATTGGTTACGTCCCAGGCACGCAGACTGCCATTTGCCTGCTGAACGGCATATTGACCGGCGGCCGATCGGCGTACCCAGGTTGGCTTTTCATACTGCCTGAGTTCGCGACGGGCTTGTAGTGCCACGTAATTCAGATAGCCCTGCGCCGACTGCAAGCCGTTCTTTCGGAATGTTACCGCCAGTCGCAACGGGCTGTTGGCAGCGGCTACTTTCGTTAAAAACGTGTCGGTTCGGGCAACGCCCTGGTAGTCATATTCGTACCCCGATACTGATGACATGGGCATAGTGCCCACCAATTGATCGTTGAGCTGAACTCGAAACTGCGTTGGTAACGTAGCCCCCGCTACTACCGAAGCCGTTAGCCGAATTGCAGCAGGCACAATACCCGGCAGATCGAAGGAGACGACTCTGGTGGTGTCGGTAGTCATATATTCGCCCAGCCACTCCCGACCAGAACGCACCGATGGAACTTTCAGTAAATCATGCTCGTGAAACTGGTAATCATCAAATGTGGTGACGGTTGGCGTAGCGGATAGCATTCCGGCTGGCCGTTCGGTCATCCGAAGACCGGGTGACGAACCAATTGTCAAAAAATAGAATGTTGTATCGGAATACGGATTGATTTGGTGCGTGAAGCGCCGGGCTACCGAATCATACCGAACAACATGCGAACTTTGCCCGAAAAATAAGAGCGCATCACTGGCATCAAATCGACCATCAGTTTCGCCTATCACCTGAATAGCATTTTCGATCAAGTCGTCTGGCCGGGGGGTAGCATTGGACTGGGGCAAGGCCGCCCCTCCATTTCCGTAGAGTCGCAGTCGGCGCGGGTCGGCGGCAGCAAAGTCGGGATTTAGTTGGGCTAACTGCGGTTGGCTAAGTCGATACACGCCTGACTGGGTCACGCCAATCTTAATCCAATACCCTTCCCGAAGCACCGACTGGGCCAGGAGTTGGGAATGAATAATTAATAATGCAGCATGGATAATGAATAAAGTGACAGGCTTACTCCAACAGACCTGGACTATTTTTTTCCATTGTTCATTATCCATTTTACAGTAATCATTTTACATTAACTTCTACCCACGCGTGCGCCAGGATAGCATATGATCTTCCCGATGGTACCTCTTTACAAACGACGCGTGTACGGCGCAGCGTACCCCGCACATACGTCTTTTTAGCAAGTTGAAACAGGTTACCCTCCGAAACATCGCGCAATAGAAGTCGGTTCTCGGCAATAGCTGCTGTTGGGCTGTCAAATTGCCGCAGGGCCAGCATTAATGACGGGTTGGCATAGGTAGTTGCGGCTGGACGGGCCATGTACTGCTGAAGTGGAACCAGAATATTAATTGGAAAAACCGTTTCGGTCAAAAGGGGTTGCATTAATTGCTGAAAAGCCAGTTGCCAGGCCTTTCCATGCGGCTCAATGCGTCGCCTGCGCTGTGGTAGTATATGGTGGCGATACACCTCGGCATGAGCTACTTCGTGGATATAGGTAAGCAGGAACGCATACGGATTTAGATTTGAATTGACCGTAATCTGCATCTGCTTACCGGGTAATACCCGAAAATCGCCTAATCGCGTCCGGCGGGGTTTAACCACTCGAAAACTAAAGTTATAGTGCTGCCAAAGCTGATAGCAATAATGGGCTGCCGGGGTTGGCACGTACTGATCGAAGGCGTCTGTCAAGGTTAGAAAACGAAAAAAGCCTTATAAAAATAAGGCTTTTTTCTGAACTCCTGCAAGAAGCCGGATTACTTCGCGCTGTCAGCCGACATCGTCGAAGCTGAATCGCCAGCCATCGTAGCCGTTGTATCAGCAGTCATGGTGGTTGTGTCAGTTGACATGGTAGTCGTTGTCGAATCTGTCGTCGTTTCTTCTGTTTTAGGTTTGCTTTGGCAAGCAGCGAACGTCAGCATGGTGCTAACGAACAATAATGCAAGTACTTTTTTCATTGCCCTGAATTAATAGTTGAAATTTTCAGCAGCAAAGATACTTTTTTTATAATGAATGCAATAACACCCTACAGCGAAATTGTTGAAAGGCACTATAGACTATAAAAAATCCTATTGATAATTAAATTAATCGAAGGAAGGGTAACCCTGTCAGTAGTGTTTCTCCTCTTCTTTTGGAGGCCGGGAGCGGATTTTGTCATACATTCCCGTGCTTCGGAAGGTCAATAATTTATGACCGAAATAATTGGCCAGGAAGCTAAATCCCATACCCACCACGTGCGACCCTTTTTCTTGCCAGAACGTAGTCGTTGTGGTAAAATAAGGATTGGCTATCCACTCCAGAGTTGCCCTTGCTATGCCAACCTGAACGCCCCAGGCAACTAAGGCGATGAGTACAAACTTAACCATCTCGCGGCCCGTATTACCCGTTTGCTGGGATGAAAACGCGAAGAGCTTCGTTGGGATGAAACTCACGATTGTCGCCGTCAGGTAGCCCAAAAAGACACTGGTCGTGAAATCGAACGTTTTTCGGTATAAAATCTGGCTAAAGAAGTTAACAGAGGCACCAAACAGAGCCGTCAGGAAAAAAGTAAAAAAACTTTTATAGTTTCTGGATTTTGGCTGTTCGATAGTGCTCACGTTCATGTTGTTACCAGACAAAAAGTAGTTAATCCTTACTTATTTGGCTAATTAGTACATAAAAGTACAAACTCAATGCCAAATGTTTATGTTCTCAAAAGTTATTACTTGGGCTACAGATTACCGGGCTTAGAAAAGTCCCTGTAGCAAACCTGGCGCAACACCCAAGCCTAATGTTAGAATCGTGGCAGCCAATAATACATACTGATAAAACGGGGCAACTTTAATGGGTTCGGTGGCGCCATCCCGGAAATACATGGCAATAATCACCCGGAAATAATAATAGATACCCACCGCTGACATTAGAACTGCTACGACCAGTAGCCAGATTTGTCCCCGTTCAACGGCGGTGGAAAACATGTAAAATTTACCCCAGAAACCGGCCGTTAGCGGAATACCGGCTAAGGATAGCATCGAAACCGCCATGGCAAAACCCAATAGCGGATTCTGCCGGGCCAGCCCATTAAACGAATCAAAATTTTCCGTCATTATTCCTCCACTGGTCAGCGTTTGGGTGCTGCGCTGTTTAGCCACCAACAGTAAGACGCCAAAAGCTGAAATAGTTGCAACAGAATAGGCTAACGAATAAAAAACAATTGCCTGTTTGGTTTGTGCGCCCAAGGCAGCCAGGCCAATGAGCAGATAACCCGCATGGGAAATACTGGAATAAGCCATCATGCGCTTGAAACTGTTCTGATAAACAGCCGTGACATTTCCTGCAATTAAGGTGATGGCTGTAATAATGGCCAGAATAGTCCACCAGAACGCGTAAACATTACTGAATGAAACTGATAACAAGTGAAACAGGGCGGCAAAGCCTGCCGTTTTCACCACGGTGGACATGTAGGCGGTGAAAATTGTGGGAGCGCCATCATAGACATCGGGCGTCCAGAAGTGAAATGGAGCCGCCGACACTTTAAAAAGCAGACCAATCAACAACATAAGCAGCCCCACATACAGCAGCAGCGACAATCCCGATTGCGGATTAACGGCATACGCCCCAATGCCAGCCAGTGTGAACGAACCCGTTGCTCCGTACAGAAGCGCCATCCCGAACAGCATAATGCCCGTTGTAAAGGCGCCCATCAGAAAATACTTGAGTGCTGCTTCATTTGAACGCAGGTTCCGCTTATCACTGCCGGTTAGCACATACATGGATACCGACAGGATTTCGACCCCTACGAATAGCATGATCAAATTCTCGAAACTGATCATCATAACCGCCCCTACTAACGAGAACAGAATAAGGCAGAAGTATTCAGCCGGTTGCGCGTCTTCATTTTCGGTAAAATTACCCGACAAGGCCACGACCATAAACGCTGATCCCAATACAATGGCCGTAAAAACCATTGAAAGATTGTTAGTCCGCATCATGTCGTTGAAATACAGATACGTCTTGTTCCAGTCGAGAAAGTTGGCTGCCAGTGTTATAAGCAAAAATAATAAGGTAGCAGGCAACAGGATTGCTTTCGATTTCAGAAAACCGAGAAACAGCAGGCCAATACCAAAAACCGATAACAGAACGATGGGAAGCATGTTTTTTAGGGATTAGTGAATAGTCGATAGTCATCCCGCAATAGCATGAATTACTATTGCGGGATGACTATCGACTGACGACTATTTCATAGATACTGCCGTTGTGCCGATATATTTCATCAGATTAGCTACGGCGGGTTCGGTCATTTTCAGAAACGTATGTGGATAAATACCGATCCAAAATACCATGATAACCAGCGGGATAAATACCCAGCTTTCCGAAGTAGTCAGGTCGGCAAATGACTCGCTTCGGGATGTAGTAGTTCCGAACATGCTCTTCTGAAACATGCGGAGCATATAAACGGCACCAAAGATGATGGTGAAGCCAGCCGCTAATCCTAAATAATGATTGTAGGTAAAGACGCCATGCAGAAGCAAAAATTCACCGATGAAGCCATTGGTAAGGGGCAAGGCTACGCTACCCAGCAGCATAATCATGAAAAAGACCGTGAGTTTGGGCGTTGTCTGGGTGATGCCGCCCAATTGGTCGAGTTGGCGGGTGTTCGTGCGGGAGAAAATCACATCGGCGACGAAGAACATGCCCACCACATTGATGCCGTGTGCCAGCATCTGAATCAGTGCGCCCTGCATCCCGGTTTCGGTTTGCGAAAGCACCCCGGCGGCCATTAACCCAACGTGCGAAAACGATGAATAAGCAATCAGCCGCTTCATGTCGCGCTGACGAATGGCAATGATTGATCCGTAAACAATACCAATAACCGAGAGAATAATGGCGGTTCTTCCCCAGGTTTCAACGCCAAGCGGCACAATGGGCAGAATAAACCGAATCAGACCATAAACACCCATCTTGAGCATAATCCCGGCCAGCAGCATCGTTGCCGGTGTAGGCGATTCGACATAGGTATCGGGTTGCCAGGTATGAAACGGAAATACCGGCATCTTGATAGCAAAGGCAATAAAAAAGGCCCAGAAAATCCAGTTTTGCGCGTTGGGTGTCAGGTTAAGGTTATAGAAATCAGCAATGGCCGATGAATGGGCAGCTACGGCTGTTGCTGGAGTCTGGTAATATAGATACACCAGCGCAACAAGCATGAATAAGCTGCCAAAGATGGTGTACACGAAAAACTTGAACGTGACCGCCACCCGATTTTCACCCCCCCACATGGCCGCTAAAAAGTAAATTGGAATTAGGGCGGCTTCGAAGAAGAAATAGAACAGGAACCCATCACGGGCCGTGAAAACACCCATCAGAGCCGCCTGCATGTAAAGTATCAGCGCGTAGAACGTGGCGGGTTGTTTGTAGTTCCGGTTGAAGGTCGATAAGACAATAAACGGAACTAATAGCCCGGTTAGCAGAACCAGTAAAACACTAATTCCGTCGATACCGGCGCTTAGTCGAATACCCAGCGAACCAATCCAGGCATAGTCGAAGCCAAACTGTGAACTGGCATCGGGCCGAAATCCGAAAAAGGCAAAACCGGCATACACCAACTCGACCAGGGCAGCCACTAAAGCCGCCTGCTTTATCCGATCACCCCGAAAAATCAGGATGAGGGTTGCCGCTACAACCGGGTAAAGAATAAGAAATAACGTAAGCATATTTGACAAGTTTTCGGTTCAGGGTTTATAGTATTCGGTCGTGCTAATTGACAAACCGTATACCTCCACCTTTAAACCGTCTTAGAACCGAATGAAGAACCGCAGGGCAAAAATGACAACAATACTAACGACCATCGCCAGAACGTAGAACCCAATGGAGCCGTTTTGCAACAACCGCAACTGCGCCGAACTTTGCCGAACTAACCAGGCTACGCCGTTTACAACGCCATCGACCAGGCCTTCGCCAAAGCTATACAGTGCATCGCCCAAACCACGAATGGGCCGAATGATGATTATTTCGTAGAGTTCATCGACATAATATTTGTTGTACACAACCTGCTCTGGCAACGACCGCCCGGCTGATTCGGGGGCCGGAACCAACGAGCGGCTGATGTACATGACATAGGCTACAATGGCCGCCAGCAAGGCAACCCCTGCCGAAACCGCCATCAGGATGTATTCGGTGCTGTGTTCAATAGTCGATTCGGCAAAAGCTTCGGGATTCACCTGCCGCGAGCCTTCGAACAAAGGTGCCATGAAGTTGCTCAGCCAGCCATTGCCGGGCAGATTCAAGCCTCCGCCAATAGCCGACAGAATGGCCAGCACAATTAACGGAATGGTCATCGTTCCCGGTGATTCGTGAAGGTGATGCCGCTGCTCGTCCGTTCCCCGGAACTCGCCAAAGAAGGTCAGGAACAGAAGTCGGAACATGTAGAATGAAGTCAGGCCGGAGCCGAGAACGCCCAAGGCCCAAAGGATTTTGTTGTGGGCAAAAACGTGCGCCAGGATTTCATCTTTCGAGAAAAAGCCCGCGAAGGGTGGCAAACCCGAAATAGCAATCGTACCAATCAGAAACGTGATAAAGGTGATGGGCAAGGCTTTCCGCAGACCACCCATCTTCCGAATATCCTGCTCGTCGGACATGGCGTGGATAACGCTGCCAGCGCCGAGGAACAACAGGGCTTTGAAGAACGCGTGGGTAATAACGTGAAACATGCCCGCTGTGTAGGCCGTAGCGCTCAATCCCAGAAACATATAGCCCAACTGCGATACGGTCGAATAGGCCAGTACTTTCTTGATGTCGTTTTGCAACAGACCGATAGAAGCGGCCAACAGAGCCGTTGCAATGGCGATACCCCCAATAATTTCGAGCGTTAGCGGAGCCAGTGTATAGAGCACATTGGAGCGAACGACCATATAAATACCGGCGGTCACCATTGTAGCTGCGTGAATCAGAGCCGAAACGGGCGTTGGACCAGCCATCGCGTCGGGGAGCCAGGTATAAAGCGGAATCTGTGCCGATTTGCCCATAGCTCCCACAAAAAGCAGCAACGTAATGGCCAGAATGGTTTTGTCGCCCATCTCCAAGCTCGTAGCCTGCTTGAAAATGTCGATATACTCAACCGTACCGAAGGTGTTGATGAGCATGAAAATGCCCAGCAAAAAGCCCAAATCGCCAATGCGGTTCATCACGAAGGCTTTCCGGGCGGCATTGTTATAACTTGTGTTTTTGTTCCAGAAACCGATGAGCAGATACGAACAAAGCCCAACGCCCTCCCAGCCAATAAACATGATGACGTAGTTGGACCCCATCACGAGCAGTAACATGAAGAAAATGAACAGATTCAGGAAGGCCATGAACTTGCCAAATCCTTCATCATGACTCATGTAGCCAAGGCTGTAGAGGTGAATCAGCGAACCAACGCCCGTGACAACGAGCAGCATCAGCAGCGATAGCTGGTCAATCTGAAAGGAGAAATTGATGTGCAAATCGCCAACGCTAATCCAGTCGAAAAGAGTAGCGATAATGGGTTGGTTATTTCCTGCCCGGAAAGCGCCGAACAGATACAAGGATAGCAGAAATGAAGCCAGCACAGCCCCCGTCGCAAGGACTCCGGCCAAACCCTTCGGCACCCGGCGAGAGCCAATGCCATTGATCAGGAAACCTATAAGCGGAAGGAGCGGAATTAACGCACAGAGTAATTCTATTTTCATTAGTCGTCAGTCGATAATCATCAGTCGATAGTCAATCGTCGTTAGTAAAGCCACTAACGACGATTGACTATCGACTGATGGCTTATTTTACCATTTCAGTTTATTGAGCAAGCCCACGTCGATGGAGCGGGTATTCCGGTAAATCATGACAATAATAGCCAGCCCGACAGATACTTCGGCGGCAGCAACGGCCATAATGAAAAAGACGAATACCTGCCCGGCAGAATCGGAGCGGTACGATGAAAAAGCAATGAGTAATAAATTAACAGCATTGAGCATCAATTCAATCGACATAAACATGATGATGGCGTTGCGCCGGGTCAACACGCCGATAATGCCGATAACGAACAGTGCGGTACTGAGAATCAGGTAATACGTAAGCGGTATTTGCTGAATGACTTCCGGAATGAGGACGTCCTGCGTGGGTTGCATGGGTTGCCGGTTAATAGAAAGTGACGCAAAGGTAAAGATTATTCGGAATTGGTGGAAAGGTGTTTTTTATCGTCATGTCATTTGGTAACCCATGTATTCGCGGGTTTTTCCGCCTAAAATTCAGTACTTCTACGCTAAAAAAAGCCGAACTTATTCAGGAATTTTGGCTACCCAAAATCATGATTATCAATTCGTTGCCTCTAACGACCTCAAGCTATGAAACTAGTTCTTTTCTGCCTTTGTCTACTGGCTCTGGCCAGTTGCAAAAAATCCGAAGACGCTACCCCGGCAGCTCCTGAAAAAACGGTGAATGATGTTGTTTTAACTGCCAGACAACTCAACATGCCACTAAGCACATTCGATACCGGGCCTTATCCGCTCCAATCGGTATTAGTTGGCAACTCGATTTATTTTGGCAATTACTCCAACACGGCCAAGACGCAGTTCTTCGTTCGGTATGACTTGGGCAGCAACAATTTTTCCTCCGCGTTAGCCAAATCGAGTAACGTATGTGGTTGCGGTTACTCCAGTAAGTTAGTTTCCGATGGCACCAACATTTTCTTCATTGCCAACGATGCCACCAAATATACCGCATCAGCCAATGCCTGGTCGACTCTAACCTACCCCACAACGGCAAAAGATAATAATGGAGAGGCTGGCGTAGGGTATTATAGTGGCAACATTTATTTTGTTGGCGGACGTACACCCACTACACTGTTTAAGTATTATACTATCAGTCAGGATAAGTGGTTTACATCACCAAACTACCTCTATTCAACAAATAGAAGCCAGTTGGCTAATTATAAAGATAAGCTTTATGTGCTGGGCGGAGAGGGTGCAAAGCGGAAAGTGTCTTATTTTTCGACGGCTACAAATACATGGACAGCGCTACAGGACGCCCCTATTGACATATCCAGTAGTTATGAAAGTACGTTTGCTGCTGTGTTGGGCGATTATCTGTTTCTCTTACAAAACCAGTCGATTTACGTCTATGACCTTGTAAAAGATGTATGGGCAAAAGAACCAATCAAACAGGATAATGTCCCCAGCTATGGCAATCTCTTCTCGAACGGACAAAAACTGTATATCGCTGGTAAGAATACCTCAAACATCCCGGCTATTACTGAATTAACCATGTCGATGTAAGCGCAGGGTTATCGTTTTCCGTTCGTAGCCAATCCGTTCGTCAGCATCCGCAGCCGGATTTCGGTGAGCCGACGTTTAGTATCGAGTGGAAATTCGCCCTTAAGCATCCAGTCATAAAACGACGGTTCTTTCTTCAGCACGTCCAGCACGGGCAAGCCTTTGTGTTTACCAAAGTTAAAAACCTCCTCGCCATTGGCGTTGATGATGATGCGACCCGCCAGGTCGACGTTGGTATTGGCAGTGAGGCTATGGAGCATGTCAACGTCGTTCTCAAAAACAACATCCTTTCCGCTATCGGTTTTGGCAACCATGCCGAGGTAGCGTTGCACCTGCGCGTTGAGCACTTCGAGTGTGGCAATTGTATCGACCTCGGCGCCGTGAGCCCCAATCAGTTCTTTATTGCAGTAGAATCGGTAAGCGGCTGAGAGGTTGCGCGGCTCCATCAAATGAAAAATGCGCTGGGCATCGACCAACCGACGGTTTTTCATATCGAAATCGACGTTTGCCCGCAGAAATTCTTCAACTAAAAGTGGTACGTCGAAGCGGTTGCAATTGAAGCCTGCCAGGTCACAACCATCGATGAACTGCGCCAGCATTCGGGCAATCGACTTAAAGGGGGGCGCGTCTTTCACATCCTCGTCGTAAATCCCATGAATCAGGCTCGACTCCAGCGGAATGGGCATACCCGGATGCACCCGGTATGATTTGCTGACGCTCTCCCCGCCTGGCATTGCTTTAATGACGCAGATGTCGATGATGCGGTCTTTGGCAATATTAATACCGGTTGTTTCGAGGTCGAAAAACGCGAGTGGCTTTTTGAGGAGAAGTTGATGGGTCATAGCCAAACCGGGATTTAGCACGGTCAGGCCACAAAGGTAAAAAGAGTTTGTAGTTTATAGTTTAAAGTTTGAGGTTCGCTGACGCGTTTCTACACCGTTAAACTTATTTGGAGGTGGCCATTACCATTTTGATGTTCAGCTTCGCCCCTGTTTGCAGCACGTCGACCAAGTCCTGAACCGTGAGCGTTTTGTCGAAGCGCACAATAACCGTAGGCTCAGCAATACCAGCCATGATGGTTTTCAGTTCGGTTTCCAGCGTAGCGGCATCGACCGGTCGTTTGTCGATAAAATACTGTTTGTTTCCGTCTACCGACAGCGTTATCTGCTTTTTGCTCAACTGCTGCGATGATGCGGCTTTGGGCAAGAGCAGTTTAATGACGTTTGGGTTGGCAACCGTCGAGATAATTAGAAAGAACAACAACAGGAAAAACATGATGTCGTTCAGCGAGGAGGTCGCGACTTCGGCAGCAAATTTACGTTTACGACGGAGTTTCATAGTAGGTAATGGATAATGAATAATGTACCGCACGGGCGGTCCCAAATGGATAAAGCGCAGTTCGTCGTATCCATTAGTCATTATCCATTCGGGGCCGCCCGTGCGGTACATTAGTCATTAGTTACCGCATCCGGGCGGGTTCGGTGGTTGGTTTCTGGAGGACTTCGATAAACTCGAACGCATTCATCTCAAGGGCGAGGGTGAACCGCTCAATCATCATGTTCAGCAGGTGATAGCCCGTGTAGGCAATAACCCCAACAATCAGGCCCGCCCCTGACGTAATCATTTTTTCGTACAAGCCCCCGGCAATAATTCCAACGCTGATATTGTCGGACAGCGAAATGTCATAGAAAATGCGGATAATACCGGAAATGGTCCCAATGAATCCGAGCATCGGCGCAATACCGGCAATGATGCCTAAGTAGCCCATGTTTCGCTCCAAACGCGACAGTTCGATTTGCCCAACGGTTTCAACGGTGCTTTCAATCTCTTTAATGGGTGAGCCAATGCGACCAATGGCTTTCTCAAACACACGGCCCATAGCAGTACGCTGATTCTTGGCAAACGACTCCGCCGATTTGATGTTTCCCTGCGCCACCATATCCCGAACATTGTCGATAAAATTGGCATCAGAACGGGTTTGGGAGCGGATAACGAAATACCGCTCAAAAATCAGGTAGAGCGTGGCGAAGAATAAAAAAGCAATGGGGACCATTACCCAACCCCCTTTGGCGACCAAATCAAACAGTTGCAGCGATTGGGGTTGAACTGCCGTAGTGGCCGACAGCGATGCGGCTGTGGTGTCGATAGCCGGAACCTGAAGCAAAAGCATAGAACGAGTCGGGTAAAAGAGATGAGGATAAACCAGTAGTCGTTACTGGAACAAACGCGCTGGTTTCGTCAGATATTGTTTCAAAGATAACGAAGCCTGCCTAATGATAGAAGTAACGCGGGTGGAAACCCGTGATTTATTACCAGACTACATGTAAGGCGCGGGTTTCCACGGCAACGGCCGACCGTCCGCGCTACTGTGAACTTACGCAAATTGCTTCACCAAAGCGGCAATCTCTTCGGGCTGGCAGGCGCGGGTCTGCCAGCGTTCGAGCCGGGGGTTCATCAGGGCAAACCAGAGTGGCGGCACAAACGCCAGCAGAATCATGAGTGGATAACCGCCCGGCAGTTGCGGACTTTCATCAAAGTGGCGCAGGACCTGATAAGGCCGCGATGCGTAGGCATGGTGGTCGGAGTGCCGCTGTAGTTGAAACAGTACCAGATTACTCACCAACTGACTGGCATTCCAGGAGTGCAGCGGGTTAACCCGTTCGTATCTCATGGGTTGGCCGGGCCTTCCTGAAATCTGTCTCCGCACGATTCCATAATGCTCGATGTAGTTAATACTTTCCAGCAACAAAACAGCCACTAAACTTTGCGTGGCGAAGAAGACAGGAACATTCCAGGTCAGATAGCCTGCCCAGAGGCTAAAACCAGAAGTGAGCATAAGACAAAGCAAAAAGGGCAACAGCGTAAACCAAATCATCTGATTCTGTCGGCTCCAGACCGGCTGGCCCACTTTTGTGAGCGATTTTGCCTCAATGCGCCACGCACTCCGGTAACTTCCCCTCACCGTCTGCCACCAAAAGGCATAGAGTGTTTGGTTTTTGTGCGCCGTAGCCGAGTCTTCCGGCGTAGCCACATGCACATGATGTCCCCGGTTGTGTTCGATGAAAAAGTGCATATAACTCACTGACAACAGGGCCATTTTGGCGTGAAACTGGGCAATTTGGCTGCTCCGGTGCCCCAATTCGTGAGCGACATTGATGATGGTTCCGGCAAACAATCCGATGTTTACTATCAGATGAATTTGCTGGGCCATTGTCAGTGAATCCGTAATCAGGATGTAACAGCCCCACAGCAAAAGGGCATATTGCAGGTAAACGAACAGATACAACAGGATACTGAAGTAAGGGTCGTTTAGGGTACTTTCGTATCGCTCATGACTGACGTTGCTGCGGTCTTTGCCGATGAGTACGTCAAGCAACGGCACAATTAAATATACGTAAAAACTACCGGCCCAGGTCCAGCGCATGTCATTGACGTAATAACCACCCAAAATGACCGCCAGCAAACTGAACGACCACAGAAAGCCGAGTTTTTTTACGATGGCCATAGGGCTACGGGCTTATGGTTTCACTAAAACTTTTCCCCGGCGTCCGGGCCGGTCGGCGTGTTCGACGGCCTCGGCAATCTGGTCGAGTGAATACGAGGCTTCGACGGGTAATTGAATTTTCCCCGAGGCCAGCAGGCCAATCACGTTCTGGGCAACATCCTGCCGGGTGTGGCTATCCACCCGACGCATCCAGTCGGTCAACCAGAAGCCCTTGATAGTCAGTTCTCTGAATATCATCAGGCCCGCATTCAGAATGGGGTCCTGCAAACTCATCAGGCCATAAATAAGCATCGTGCCGCCCCGTGCCAGGCATTTGACCGCTTCTGTTGCGGTATGTCCGCCAACCGCATCGAGGACGCAGGCCACTCCGGTACCATCGGTGATTTGTTTGACACGGGCCACCAGGTTTTCGGTTTCGGTATTGATCACTTCGGTCAGGCCCAGGGTTCGCAGTTCGTCGTTGAGGTCATCGCGCCGAACGGTGCCAATGGTTTTGATGCCCCGCATGGCGCATAATTGAATGACCATTTTCCCAAACGCTGAACCGGCCGCCGTGAGCATCAGCCACCCTCCTTCCGGCACCCCCGAATCCTGAACCATGGCATAGGCCGTGAACGGATTAACAAACAACTGAGCTGCCACATCGTCCGACATGGCATCGGGCACCGCAATCAGGGCACGCTGGTGAGCAATGGCGTATTCTGACCAGGTACCGATACTCGTAAAACTCACCCGTGTGCCCGTCCGCATCTGAACGCCCTCACCCAGTGCGTCTACAATGCCCATGCCCTCGAAACCCGCTCCCGATGGCAACTGTGGCCGAATACCGTACAGGTTCTGCACGAACATACTATCCGACGGGTTAATTGGCGAGGCAATCACCTTGATGCGAACCTCGTTTGGGCCAGGTTCGGGCATTGCTATGTCGGCTAATTTGAGAACATCAGCAGGTTTACCGGTCTGGTCAAAAATAATGCTTTTCATTTGTCAATGAGTGAGTTAACAGGTAGTAATCGACTATAGCAGTCGGTTCGTTCATTAAGACTTTTATTCTTTGTTTGGAATGGGGCCAAAAATATGACTTAATTCGCACAAACTATTCCTAAACCTTGAAAGACAGTCGATAGTCGTTAGTCTTTAGTGGCCAGCGTCTAACGCAGATAGCGATTGACTATCGATTATTGACTGTCAACTAATTTCATGCAAACGTCTCCTTTTATTGGTGAGTTAATCGGCACGATGGTGCTGCTTCTGTTAGGTGATGGCGTTGTTGCCAACGTTGTGTTGAAACAAACAAAGGGCGAGTCGTCAGGCTGGATTGTTATTACAGCGGGCTGGGCGTTTGCTGTAATGATGGGCATTTTTGTGGCAAAAGCCTTTGGAAGTGTCGATGCCCACCTGAACCCCGCCGTTACGATTGCTTTTGCCGTAGCCACCAACGATTTCAGCCACATTGTTCCTTACATCACGGCCCAACTCATTGGTGCTTTTCTGGGGGCGGCTTTAGTTTGGCTACACTACCTGCCCCATTGGGCTGCAACCCCCGACCCTGCCGCTAAATTAGCCTGCTTTGCTACCGGCCCAGCCATTCGGAACACAGGCGCAAACTTCCTGAGCGAAATGCTCGCAACGCTGGTGCTGATTCTGGGCTTGTCCGGCATTTCGTCCAAAAATTTAGGGGAGCTGGCTATTGGCGTCGGGCCGTATCTGGTAGGTATTCTTGTCTGGAGTATTGGGCTTTCGCTCGGTGGCACAACCGGTTATGCGATGAGTCCCGCCCGCGATTTCAGCCCGCGTCTGGCGCATGCCCTGCTGCCCATTCCGGGCAAAGGCTCGTCAGACTGGGGATATGCCTGGATACCCGTTGTGGGACCCTTAGTTGGGGCCGTTGTTGGCGGGTTTCTGATTCGCTGGTATGCGTTGTAAGTCTAAGCCGTTTGCTGATACCGATTTAACTTATCCTTCGCTCGTTGCAGTGCTGGCTCCATATCGTCAATTCTCCGTTCTGTTTCAGCAAAGTATTGGCCATTTAATTTGTCAGCCGCTACTTTATCTGTTTCTGTCAATTGAGTATAGTACGCTTTATAGCTGGCTACTAATTGCTGGCGTTCGGCGTCGGTATGAGCCTGTTGAAATAGGTTATGATACTGTTCGGTCCGTTCAATCACAGTGTTCATAGTCATGTATTATAGATTGAGAAGTTGATCGATTTTGAGAATGGTATTTCGGTATTCTACTGCCTTCTTTATCAGGAAGTCGTGCTTTTCGTCGTCATCCCGAATGGAGTACCGAAGTATTTCTTTGTTGACTTCAATTAGATATCGCTGTAAGATTGCCTTCATATCAAGCCAATCCTGCCGTTCCGCTTCGGTCATCAAGGCTATGGTTTAGGTAATAGGCAAATTACCTACATTAGTTCTACTCTCTTAACAATCTAACAAAGATTTTTTTCACGTCCATATTATGCCCCAATACGTAGCCGCCATTGACCAGGGAACCACCAGCACCCGTTGTATCGTGTTTGACCGGCAGGGTCAGATTGTTTCTGTAGCTCAGAAAGAGCACAAGCAGATTTACCCACAACCCGGCTGGGTCGAACACGATCCCGAAGAAATCTGGCGGAACACCCTCGAAGTCATTGCACTGGCCCGCATTAAGGGGAAATTATCCGTGCAGGATATTGTGGCCGTTGGCATTACCAATCAGCGCGAAACCACCGTTGTCTGGAACCGTCGAACAGGCAAACCCTACTACAACGCCATCGTCTGGCAGGACATGCGAACCGCCGATTTAGTGACGCAGTTTTCAACGGGCGAAGGTGGGCAGGACCGGTTTCGCCCCCAAACCGGCCTGCCACTGGCAACTTATTTCAGCGGACTCAAACTCAAGTGGCTTTTAGACAACGTGCCGGGCCTGCGGGCCGATGCCGAACGGGGCGACGCGCTCTTTGGCAACATGGATTCGTTCGTGGTCTGGAACCTGACGGGCGGCACAAATGGCGGCCTACACCTGACCGACGTGACCAATGCCAGCCGAACGCAGTTAATGAACCTCCAGACCCTGAATTGGGACGACAGCTTACTAACTGATTTCACGGTGCCCCGCGCCATGCTGCCCCAAATTCGGCCCAGTAGTGAAATATACGGCACGGTTTCCTCTGAGGTGCTGCCGGGTGTGCCGGTGGCGGGTATCCTGGGCGATCAGCAGGCGGCCTTAGTTGGCCAAACCTGTTATGAGCCGGGTCAGGCCAAAAATACCTATGGCACGGGCTGCTTTCTGCTCATGAACACCGGCACCGAACTGCGGGCGTCGACCTGCGGCTTGTTGACAACCGTTGCGTATCAATTTCAGAATGAGCCGGTTCACTACGCGCTGGAAGGCAGCGTGGCCATTGCCGGCGCACTCGTTCAATGGCTGCGCGATAACCTCGGCATCATTAAAAAAAGCACCGATATTGAACCCCTTGCCCGGTCGGTCGATGACAACGGTGGCACTTATTTCGTTCCTGCCTTTTCGGGTTTATATGCCCCACACTGGAAGGCCGACGCGCGGGGCGTTATTGCCGGACTGACCCGCTTCGTAACCAAAGGCCATCTGGCGCGGGCCGTTCTGGAAGCCACTGCATATCAGACGGTTGACGTAGTTCGGGCAATGGAACAGGATGCGGGCGTTTCGCTCAAATCATTGCGGGTCGATGGCGGCATGGTCGGTAACTCGCTGCTGATGCAATTTCAGGCCGACGTACTGAATGGCCCCGTCGTTTGCCCCCGCATGACCGAAACCACCGCCCTCGGTGCAGCCTATGCCGCCGGGTTAGCGGTGGGCTACTGGCAGAATTTAGACGACCTGCGCCAGAACTGGGGCATCGCCCGCATCTACGAATCAACGATGGACGACGCCCAGCGCACCCGGCTTATGCGCGGCTGGCAAAAAGCCATTGAGCGGTCGTTTGGGTGGGAAGAAAGTTGATTTGGGCTGTAATAATGAAAGGACTTTGACAAAGTTCAAAACTTTGTCAAAGTCCTTTCATTATTACAGCCCAAATCACATGGGCAAGTACACCCGAAATGTAGTGCCTTCGCCCAGTTGGCTGCTGACCTGAATGGTACCGCCATGATTTTCAGTAACGCGTTTGCAGATGGCTAAGCCAACGCCCGACCCTTCATACTGCGACCGAACATGGAGCCGCTGAAACACTTGAAAGATACGGTCGGCGTATTTTTCGTCGAACCCGATGCCATTGTCTGACACGCTGATTTCAGCGAACGATGGCAAATCAGGCAGGTTCGCAATCGGCAATAGTGCTGCAATCGCAGACAGGTCGGCCTGCTCAATGCGCTGACAGCGAATCTGAATGTCAGGCTTTTGGTCGGGCCGCCTAAACTTAATCGCATTGCTTAACAGGTTTTGGAACAATTGCCGGAGTTGCATTTGATTGCCTGATAAAGTCGGTAGGTCATCTACAGTGATCGTTGCTCCCGATTCATCAATTGCCAGGTCAAGGTCAGTTAATACATTGTTGACCAAATCAGTCAGTGCCACCGGCTGAAATGGTTCCTGCGATGCACTCAGCCGCGAGTAGGTCAACAGGTCTTTAATCAGGAGCGACATCCGCCCGGCGGCACCCTGCATTCGATGCAGGTAATCCTTCCCGGCCTGATCCAACAGCGGTGCATACTGGGTTGTTAGTAAGTCGCCGAACGCCTGAATTTTACGAAGAGGCTCCTGTAAGTCATGACTGGCAATGTAGGCAAATGACTGAAGATTTTCGTTCGAGCGTTTGAGTTCGAGATTAGCCACTTTCAGGGCGCGGGCCTGCTGCTGCTGATTCAATTCAGCTTCTTTGAGAGACGTTACGTCAACATAAGCGTAGAGCAGCCCATCATCCACTTTCGTAAATGACCCTTCATACCAGCCCTTCCAGCTAAATTCTTCGTAGGGAAATGTTCGTTTACAATTGTTTTCCGTTTCGACGGTCTCGACAAACCAGGCAAATAAATCAGACGATTGCCAACCCACAAACAGGTCGCCTACTTGCCGATTCGTCATTTCAGCAACCGTTCTATGCGCCCGGCTGGCATTGTATTCATTCGTCAGCAGAATACGAAAGTCGATTATTTGCCCGGCTTCGGGTCCATCACCAGGGTTCCGTATTGCTGATAGCAGGAGCAATCCCGCCTGGGTATGATCAATCACCGTCTGTAACGTCCCGGCCTGTTTTTGAACATACTTCCGGGCCTGATGAAGTTCGTTCGTGTTCTGATAAATCGAGACAAGCCGATTCTCATCCAGGCGCGTTACCTGACAGTACAGGTAGTTATCATAGCCATCATAGTGGTAGTGTTCTTCAAATAACTGGGCTTCTCCAGTACGCAAAGCAGCTTCGTAAGCCTGCCAAAACCGCGACTTACGGGATTCGGGGAATAAGGTGAGCAACCGCTGACCAATGTATTCCTCCCGATTCATATTGGTCTCCCGCAGCGTTTGCTCACTGATGTAATCGTACTGTAGATCAGCCAGTTGACCCTGGTCGTCGCGAATGACCGTAAATACCGACAAGCCATTGGTCATCGAACGCAGCACCCCGGCAAACGTATCGGCCTGTTGCTGAAGGATCAGTTCGGTTTGTTTACGGATGGTAATATCCTGATAAGTCAGTACAAATCCTTTGGCCCAGGGAGTAGCCATAATGGTATACCATCGACCAAAGGAAGGGTAAAACCGCTCATCCTGGAAAGACTCCCCGGTTTCGCAGACAGTAATATACCGATGAAAAAGCCCGTCTGTATCGGTCGCCGGATGCAGCTCTTTCATGGTTCGGCCTGGCGCCCAGTCGGTTGGGTTTCCGACCATGCATAATCCGGCCTCATTGATCCACAGAAGTCGAAAATCGGCAATAAGGCCGTCCTGAGTTTGTATGCTTTCGTAGACCGTAATGCCCAGCAATGACGACGCAAACACACTTTCCAGTAAGTCTGTCGACCACGAAACAACGGCATTCGTGTTTTTCATAGTTTCCAGAGTCTACCCGTCTTCGTTATCAACCGATTGAGCGTTTTTTACTTCTTCGGCCAGCATCAGGCGCGTTTGGGGCAGGCTTTGCGGGTATTCGTCGCGCAGGAAAGCCACGAGTTTTTCGCGGATGTGGCAACGCAAATCAAAGGCCGAGGGAGCATCCCGCGCCGACACCAGAACCCGCACCACAATGCAGGTTGGCTGCGTATCTGTAACCTGTACCACAAATACCTCACCGTTCCAGAGCGGGTCTTCTTCAACAAAAGCGCGGGCTTTGTCGCGGATTTTGTCAACCGGCGTATTGTAGTCGAGATACAGAAAAACAGACCCCGTAATGGAGGCATCGGAGCGAGTCCAGTTCTCGAAAGGTGTTTCGACGAAATAGGTGATGGGCAGGATGAGCCGACGCCGGTCCCACAGCCGAACGATGACGCTCGTCAGGTTGATTTCTTCAATACGGCCCCACTCTTTTTCAACCACAACGGCATCGTCTAACCGGATTTGCTGGTTGAAGGCAATCTGAATACCAGCCAGCAGGTTTGCCAGTGTTTTCTGGGCCGCAAACCCGATAACGACCGATACGACCCCCGCTGACGTCAGAACGCTCAGACCAACTTTTCGGCTACCCTGAAACGCAATGAGCAACAGCGATGCGCCAATAATAATAATGCCAATGGCGAACATTCGCCGAAAAAAACGAACCTGCGTGACGAACTTCCGCTGCGCCAGGTTTACGTCCTGCGTGGTATCATACTGCTGAATCAGGCGCAATTCGCCAACCTTCAACAGTTGAACCACTAACCAGGTTGCGCTGATTAAAAAGAGAATTTCAGCCGTTTTATCGGCCACGGGATGACGGCGCAAAAAACGCTCCGACTGAATATTTGTAGCCAGCAGAAACAGCAGCGACGGCGTAAATACCCAAAACGCCCAGCGGGCATGGATTCGGAGCAGCCGCAAGGTCTGGAATGGCCGCCGACGCACGATAAACCGGATGGTCTGCGTAACGACTAAATTAACGGCCAGCCCAATCAATACGGCGGTTATGAGCAATATCCAACCCGACAAATCGCGGTTGGGTACGTAACCAAACCACCGAACCATCGCGCGTATCCAGGTATCGAGTTGTTGCTGCATAGCACAAAAATAAGAAGACCTAAAAGGTTTTGGAAACCTTTTAGGTCTGGTGAAGCTAATCTGGAAGATACAGACTACCCATCAGGCATCAAAAACGGTCTTTCGGTAAATACTTTCCATCGGCAGTAAATTTACCGCAACAAAATCTAACTGCACCTACGCCAGTAATGGCTTCACCACCTTGCCATGAACGTCCGTCAGCCGATAGCGTCGGCCCTGGCTTTTGAAGGTTAGTTTTTCATGATCGACGCCAAGCAGGTGCAGCACCGTTGCCTGAAAATCATGCACATGAACCGGCTCTTTGACGACGTTGTAGCCGAAATCGTCGGTTTCGCCGTAGACTAGTCCCTTTTTAACACCGGCGCCGGCCATCCAGATGGAGAAGGCACGCGGGTGATGGTCGCGGCCGTAGTTGTCGCGGGTAAGTTTCCCCTGCGAATAGGCCCCCCGCCCAAACTCACCGCCCCAGATCACGAGCGTATCATCGAGCAGGCCGCGTTGTTTGAGGTCCATAATCAGCGCGGCAGAAGGCTGGTCGACGCTGTTTGCCTGGGTTTTGATGTCTTTAGGCAAATTGCCGTGCTGATCCCAACCCTGGTGGTACAACTGCACGAATTTCACATCTTTTTCGATGAGCTTCCGGGCCAGTAAACAGTTCGCAGCAAACGTGCCGGGCTTGCGGCTTTCGGGGCCATACATGTCGAAAATATAGTTCGGCTCTTTGGAGATGTCGAGCGTTTCGGGTACGGACGTTTGCATCCGGTACGCCATTTCGTACTGTGCCATCCGGCTATTGATTTCCGGGTCCAGCACGTGTTTAAGCTGCTCCTGGTGCATTTTTCCCAAATAATCGAGCATTCGCCGACGGCTTGCTTTGTCGATGCCCGGCGGGTTGTTAAGGTAATAGACCGGGTCTGGTCCCGACCGGAACACCACGCCCTGATGCACCGAGGGCAAAAAGCCATTGCTCCAGAGTTTGGCATACAGCGGCTGGTCGCCATCACGCCCTTTGGAGAGCAGCACCACAAACACCGGAAGATTCTGGTTGTCAGATCCTAACCCGTAGCTAATCCACGAACCGAACGACGGCCGACCGGCCTGCTGGCTTCCGGTCTGGAAGAATGTCACAGCGGGATCGTGGTTGATGGCTTCGGTATGTAACGAGCGGATAAATGTCAGGTCACCGGCAATACGGGCCGTGTGGGGCAGCAACTCGCTAATCCACATCTGGCCGGGGCCATGCTGGGCGAATTTATATTTCGATGCCGCCAGCGGAAACGAACTTTGTCCGGCGCTCATGCCAGTGAGCCGTTGGCCATTACGGACGGATGCGGGCAAATCCTGCCCCCACATGGCTTCGAGTTTCGGCTTATAGTCGAATAACTCCAACTGCGAGGGAGCGCCACTCTGGAACAAATAAATCACCCGTTTCACCTTCGGCGGAAAGTGAGGCTTGCCAACGGCGGGATTTTCGCCAGTCGACCCACCAAACAAATTCGTCGGATTAAGCAGCGAGGCCAGGGCGATAGTCCCTAAACCGGCGCTGGCCTGGCCCAGAAACGTCCGGCGGCTTAGTTGGTCATGTAGTTGATCCTGAATATCCATTTGTAGTCGTCAGTCAGTATTGACTGATGATTATCGTTTAATAATCGCTTCATCGAAATTCATTATGGTACTCGTCACGACCGTCCAGGCAGCTAACTCAGCCGGATTGAGTTTTTTATCAACCGGATACTCGCCTACGGCCAATAATTCGGTTGCCCGAGCAGGGTTTTTTCTGAAATCCGCCACTTCGTCGGCATAGAGTTGCTTCATCAGTGCTATTTCGGCGGGTCTGGCCGGTCGGCTCACTACCGCTTTAAAAACCTGATTAATCAACTCCTGTTCGGTCGGGTTTCCGGCTCCTTGCTTCCGCTGAGCCAATACCCGCGCGGCCTCCACAAACTGCGGGTCGTTGAGCGTTACCAGCGCTTGTAACGGTGTGCTGGTTTTCTGGCGTTTCACCACACAGGTATGTCGCTCGGCTGCATCGAAATTGAGCATCATCGGCGGGGGCGACGAGCGTTTCCAGATCGTATACATCGACCGTCGATACAGGCTATCTCTGTGATTCTGAACGTATTTGACGGCGTTTCGTGTGGCCAGGGCCTCCCAGATTCCATCCGGCTGATAGGGCAAAACACTTGGTCCGCCAACGCGCTGCGTCAACAAACCGCTGGCGGCTAAGGCATTGTCGCGTACCTGCTCTGCCGACATCCGGTAACTTGGCCCACGGGTCAGGAAGGTATTATCGGGGTCGGCTTCCCGTATTTTATCCGGTACACTCGATGCCTGCCGATACGCAGCCGACATCACAATCAGCTTGTGCATAGCCTTTGGGTTCCACCGGTGCGCCGGATCGCCCGTTTCGCCGAATTTCAGAGCCAGATAATCCAGCAATTCAGGATGGCTGGGCAGCGCACCCTGATTGCCAAAATCATCGCTGTTTTTGGCTATGCCCTGCCCAAAATATTGCTGCCACATCCGATTCACCATGACCCGGCTAAACAGCGGATTCTTAGGGGATAACAGCCACTGCGCCAGACCAAGCCGGTTTTTAGGCATTGACTCTTCCAACGGATTCAGGCTGTGCAGAACAGCCGGGGTCACCACTTCGCCAGGCGCATCGTAGGCACCCCGCTTCAGTAAATGCGTTTCGCGGGGCACGGCCCGTTCCTGCATAATCATTACCTGGTCGGAGTTGGTGTAGAGCATCAGTTGCTCACCCCGCAGGCTCATCGCTTTGGCGTAGGACGCCCGGTAGCCTGGGTCCTGCGTTTTGACGTAGTAGGTGTACAAACCCGTTCGCTGTGCAGGGGTACGATTCGCCGTGGACTCATGCAAAGCGGCTGTGAGCGCATCGGGCCGCCCGGCTAATTTGGGCAGTTCAAGTGGGGTAAGGCAGCGATTATATATGCGTAGTTCATCAACGGCAAAGTCTTTGTAGAAATAATCGTGCATTCGCCCGACGTAGAAGGAATGCTGCGCCCAATGGCTTTGATCTTTACCGTATACCATGCTGTGAATCAGGTGGTCGGTAACCACTTTCGTCCGTACAGGCTGGCCGTTGAGGTAAAGTGCAAGCCCCTTTGCGTGACCCGTTCCATCATAGGCGAAAGCAACCTGAAACCACCGATGAACCGGCACTTTCTCTACTGATTCAATATCAATAGCGTTGGCTGGCCACACATGACTAAACGACAGTTTCAGACGCCCGTCGGCCAGCAGATCGAGCTGATACCCCCGTTGACCATCCATCGGGCCGGTTGTGCGGCCCAGGAGCGTTAGGGCCATGCCGGGCTTGGCCAGGTTAAACCAGCTACTGATCGTAAATGGCTGATTCTGTTCAAAAGTCGCAAAACCGCCGGGTAATTCGATAAAACTGTCGCCGGGCAGGAAGCGCGCTTTCCCGAAACGACCCGGCACGGCATAAGGCACTTTGTCGGCGTCGCCACCTAAGCGGGCAGGCAGCGTATCGCTGACCGAATTGGCAAATGCGTTGCGGGGGTCTTTCCAGAGTTCCTCCTTTGTTTTTGGCTTTTGAGGCTCCTTCTTTTCGGGTTTTTTATCGGCGGGCTTTGTGGCTTTAGCTATCCCTTCTTTCTTTTGTTTTTCCTCTTCGAGTTGCTTCTTCTGTTCGGCTTCGCGTTTCTTTTTTTCGTTCTGCGCCTTCACGAATTCGCCGATGTCGGTTCGATCCGCTTCGTCGAACGTATAGTGTGCGATGAGGCCGGAGTCTGCCGATGCGAGGGGGCGGGTGCCAGCCTGTGCCAGCCATTGGCTAAACCGTTGCTGATACTCAGGCCGGTTGGGGTTTAGCTGCTGGCTCAGCGGAGTAAGTTGTTCGCGAATAAATTTGAGTTTCGCGTCGGTTTCAGGCTTTGTCAGGGTAATTGTTGGGGCGGCTTCGCCATTGTAGGGAATCTGGCCCCGCTCGTTATTGCTGTTGAAAAAGGCAAACAGCGAATAAAAATCTTTCTGGCTGATGGGGTCATATTTGTGGTCATGGCAGCGGGCGCACTCAACCGTCAGCCCCAGCATGGCTTTGCCGAACGTATTGGTTCGGTCGGCCACGTACTCGACCCGATATTCTTCGTCCACAATACCACCTTCCTGACTTTGCTGGTGATTGCGGTTGAAGGCCGTTGCAATAAGCTGGTCTTTGTGCGGATTGGGCAGCAAATCACCGGCCAACTGCCAGGTAATGAAGCGGTCGAACGAAAGATTGCGGTTGAAGGCCCGAACCACCCAATCCCGATACGGCCACATGGTGCGTAAGCCGTCGTCCTGATAGCCATGCGTATCGGCATACCGGGCTACGTCGAGCCACTCAACAGCCTGGCGTTCGCCATAATGCGGACTACTAAGTAATCGGTTTACGACTTTTTCGTAAGCATTCAGGGATTTGTCGGCCAGAAACGCATCGACTTCGGCGGGAGTTGGCGGCAGGCCCGTCAGGTCGAGGCTTACCCGCCGGAGCAGTGTCGTTTTATCGGCTTCGGGCGAATGCTTTAGTTTTTGACCCTCCTGTTTAGCTAAAATAAATCGGTCGATGTCGTTTTTTACCCACTGCTCGTCTTTGACTTTTGGCAGTTCAGGCATCGTGGGCGCAATGAGCGACCAGTGTTGTTTATACTCGGCCCCCTGTTCCACCCAACGCAGCAATATGGCCTTCTCTTCGGCATTCAGGCTCAGATTGGATTTCGGAGTGGGCATCATCTCCTCCGGGTCGGTGCTGATGATGCGGTGTGCGAATTCGCTTTTTGAAAGGTTACCCGGCACAATGGCTGTATGGCCGCTCTTGGCTAAGGCTTCATAGGCACCTTCGGGGGTGTCTAAGCGCAAGCCGGCCTGCTGCTTGGCTTTGTCGGGGCCATGACACGCAAAGCAGCGATCCGACAGAATTGGCTTGACATGCAGGTTATAATCAACTTTTTCGGGCAGATTGGCTTCGGCGGCAACAATATCAGCCGGTTTTTCGACGGACGTATGGCAGGCTGTCAGCCAGATTGACGCGCCAAATAAGCCAGTCGTTGCACTGAGCAAAACGTATCGGAACCGTATGTCAGACCAGACGGGCATACAAGCGAACTGATTGATTATGAAATGATTTTACAAAAATAACGACTAAATGGGCATATAAATTCATACTATCTTCTCTTGTTATCCGCCTATTTTGTCAGTTAGAGAGGTGGCTTGTGTGGTGTCGGGTTTGAGAACCCGACACCACACAAGCCATAAATGTCCGGGATTCATTATCACTTTTTTGATGCCGCCAGTTTTGCTTCCGATGAATTGGTTTTGGCAAATTCGGCGACGGCCTGTTCGCTGATACCGCCAATGACGTCGAGGTTAGGCATGGCTTTTTTCAGGCTGGCAATGCCCTGTTCAGTTGCTTTGGTTTGCCATAGGTAAACCGTTTTCAGATTTTTCAGGTTGACTAACTCAGCTAAACCCGCATCGGTGATGGCCGTTCCGTAGAGGTTGAGGTATTCGAGGTTGACGAGGCCTTTCAATTGTTTTAGTCCGGCATCGGTTATGCCGGTCTGTTCTAAGTGCAGTTTCTGTACGTTTTTCAGCTTGGCCACCTGCGCCAGCGCAGCGTCGGAAATTTGCGTATCGCCCAATTTTAGCCAGACAATCTGGTTGCTGAGTTTAGGTAAAGCTGTAGCCTGGGCATCGCTGAAGGTACGGGCATTCACCGCGCTCACCTCCAACTGGTTCTGCTCTTTCGACAACGGAAGCACCAGCAACCCAGTTTTCCTCAGTTCGTCGATGGCTTTCGGGTCGGCGGCTGGCAGTTTCATGGTCAACACGGGCGAGTCGGGGGCGGGTGGTCCGTCGTTACGGCCGGTAGCAACACGGCTCCCACCCGATTCGACCGAACCACCTCCGCCCAGCGAAGCCAGTACCGGCCGGATGGCATCATTCACCTTGAGGTCGGATACTTTCTTATCGAAGGGTGCCCCCTGGTCAATCCACCAGGTGAGCAAGGCAATCTGACCCTCCTGGAGTTGGGTTTTGCCTTTGGGCGGCATGTGGTGGTCGTCTTCTTCGGGCAGCAGGCAAACTTTAACCAGTTCGCTGCCAGTACCTCTCCCAGCCACAAACACTGGCCCATCTTCTGAGCCTTTCTTAATCATATCAGGCGTATCTAATCGCAGTCCCGCTTTCGACTTATCAGCATTGTGGCACTGAATGCAGCGGCTGTGCAGAATCGGATTGACAATCTGCTGATAGACCATTGCTTTATTTACGTCGGTAATGGGTTCAACTTTCAGGGCCGGTAGTTTAGGGGGCAAGCCCGCCAACGCCCTGAATGGTCCCGGTAAGTGTTGGGTCAGGTAATCAGAACCATGCGTCAGGTTGCCGCCCAAATGCCCTGCCGATAGCAGCAGCAAGAGCGCTACACCAAGCGCAGGCAGATACATAAGCTGGGCAAATGGCACCACACGACCCAGGTTCTCCGACTTAACGGCCCAGGCAATCCAGGCAAAAACGGCCACTCCAATGCCCTGCCACATGTGCGAATTCAGGGTGTCGGCTTCGTAGCCCCCACCCAGCGAGAGCATATACCCAAACACACACGCCATGGTCGCACTCACCGCCGACCAGAATAAAATCAGCGTGATGGTATGTGGGCTAACGGAATTGCGCCGGGTGAGCCGGTCAAGTTCCAGCAGACCAGCAATCAGCAGAAAACCAATGGGCAGGTGAACGATGAGCGGGTGAAAATGTCCCCAGAACAGCACCCAATCGGATGGTGGTGCTGTGGACTGCAACAGTATCAGGTTGGTCATAAGTAAGGTATAAACTCAGGCAACGCGCTCTAATTTAATCGGGTATGTTTTTTTAGACGCCCATTGGGCCACATAAATACTATCGTCCTCATCGACCAGCACATCGTGCGGATGCAGGAAAGGACTGGCGTTCCGGTCTTTGCGTTGTTCGCCGAGTTTATTCGCCTGATAAACAGGTTCTGTTCCGCCCGGCGTTGAAATAGCCCGGTCGTTTTTATCTAAGATCTGAATATAGCCCGAATCAGGATATGAATCGGACGTGCTGCGAAAGACAGCCCCGTAAATGTTCTCGCCATGAATAACGGGGCGGCAAATGTAAGACCCCGGCAGGGCAATGGTCGATACGTATTTACCATCTAACGTAAAGCGTTTCAGTGCATTATGCCGGCGGTCAGTAATCAGCAGGGTTGGGTTAGCAGCTACTCGCCGGTCGACTGCGATGCCATGACAGCAATCGAACGTGTCGTTGGTTTCGCCTTTACCGCCCCAGTAGCGAATGAGTTTACCGGCTTTATCGTACTGCATCACATGGTTAAGGCCGTAGCCATCAACAACATAAATATCGCCATTGGCCGGATTGATAGCCGTTTCGGTTGGCTTAAACTGGGTTGGGTAGGCGTATTTCTCCGTTTCTTTCGGGTAATCTATTCGGAGCAGTTCGCGGCCTTTCAGGTCGGTTTTGACAACCTGATGGCGGTCAGTATCGCAGATGAGCAGGTACTGGTCGTTGCCTTCGCCACCAAGCGTGAGGCCGTGACCGCCGGGGTAATCGTGCCCCCAGGTTTCGAGCAATTTACCCGACTTATCGTAAACCAATATGTTGTTTTTAGTCTCGTTGGTCAGCAGAATAATCCGGCCTTTGGCATCCTGAACCATCTCATGGCAGTCGTTGACGGGGTTTTTATCAGCATCGAGCACACCCCAGCCCGGCACCACCCGATACCGGAATCCGTTATGACCCAGCACTGTTTGCTCAGCCGAACGACTTCCCGATTTGGCGGATAGGCTGGCTGGAATCGACAGACCAGCCGCTGTTGCCAGCGAAGCCTGCCGCACAAATGACCGACGTGATAAGTAAGAAGCCATAGCGATTGTTGTGTTTACTGAAAAAGAAGCGACTACGTAAACTTTACTGCATTTGGTTTGTGGGCAACTTACTAACACAACAGCCCGGAATCTTGTGTTCAGTCTGCGGAAGGATTAAGTTGATTGAAAACATGGGCAACCAAACGCGGGTTTATTGTCCGGTTGATGCGGGTCGGGCCAATCGGGTAATTGGAGTTCCCTATTTGCGGCCAAAACCGGCTTAACAAGTCATAAATAAATCTGCGCTCCATTAACGACAACCTGTTATGAAAAATTACCAGCTCCGGCGTTTGTCCGACCAGCCTATTCTGCAAACGAGTGACGTTAAGCCCAGCATCGAGGGTTTTGAGGTGCTGGGCGCATTTAATCCGGCAGCCTGCTTTTTCAAGGGTGAAGTGCTGCTATTGCTGCGCGTAGCCGAAGCCCCAAAGGCAGAGAAAGGGTTTATTGCCATCCCCTTGATTGAGGACCAGGACGGCATTCCGGTGCTGACGGTCAAACACGTTCCTGAACCTGAAGAAGATTACGACCCGCGCGTTATTAAGATTCAGGGGAAAACCTACCTAAGTTCACTGAGTCACCTCCGCTTAGCCCGCAGCCGCGATGGGATTCGGTTCACAATTGATGAGAAGCCGTTCCTTTTTCCGGCCCGCATGGACGAATCGTATGGGATTGAAGATGCACGCATTACGTTTCTGGAAGGCAAATACTGGATTACGTACACGGCGGTGTCGGAACATGGCCCCGGCGTGGGGTTGGCCGTAACGACAGACTTTGTTCATGTTGAGCGGATGGGTATGATTCTACCCCCACCCAACAAAGATGTAGCCTTGTTTCCGAAGAAGATTAGTGGAAAGTACGTCCTCCTGCATCGGCCAATGGTGTCGGACATTGGCAAGCCGTCGGTTTGGCTGGCCGAATCGGAAGATGGCATTCATTGGGGAAACCACCAGTTTCTGTTTTGCGGGCGCGGTGGCGATGACCCCCGTTTTGGGTGGGAAGGCGGCAAGATTGGAGCCGGGCCGGAACCCATCCTGACGAACGAGGGCTGGTTGGTTTGCTACCACGGAGCCGACGCTACCCACGCGTATTCGCTGGCGCTGGCTTTGCTCGACAAAGACGACCCCTCCATTCTGCTGGACCGCTCCGATGTGCCGCTTTTGTCGCCGGAGTTAGCCTGGGAAAAAGCGGGATTCTTCCCGAATGTTGTATTTTCGAATGGCTGGGTGCAATGGCCGGAGGAGAGCGATAAATGGGGTAAAATCTGGGTGTATTACGGCGCTGCCGATTCAGGCGTGGGGTTGGCGGAGTTAGTGACTCGATAATGTTTTTTGATGAACTTGCAGATGTCGATTGCCTGAGTGTTGACGAATAAAGTTTATCGGGAATAAATTGTGCTCAGATACAGTAGATAGGTGGCAATATGACCATTAGGAACTAAGCTGGTATAGGCGAACAAACCGGCTCCCTCCTCGTATGATACATCACGCTACCCGCCGGGACTTTCTGAAACAAGGCGGGGCGGCTGCCCTAAGCCTGGCCCTGTTTCCCAGCCTGAAACGAAAAGTTGCCCCCAGCGACCGGGTGCGTGTGGCCCATATTGGCGTCAATGGGATGGGCACCAACCACCTCAACTGGTTCGGTAATTTGCCGGAGGTGGAGGTCGTCGGCCTGTGCGATTTAGACCAGACGCACGTCGACAAAGCCCTCAGTACACTCCAGAAAATTCACCGTGCGACGGACCGACCCGACACGACCGCCAAAACCTACGCCGATTTTCGCTACCTGCTCGACCGCAACGACATCGACGCCATTACCTGCGCCACGCCCGACCACTGGCACGCGCAGGTTGCCATTATGGCGTTTCAGGCCGGGAAAGACGTATATGGCGAAAAACCACTGTCGTACAGTGTTCGCGAAGGGCAGAAGATGCTGAAAGCCCTGAACCGTTATGACCGCATTTTTCAGTTAGGGACGCAAATCCACGCCGGTGATAATTACCACCGCGTTGTCGAAATTATTCAGGCGGGGGCAATTGGCAAAGTCCATACCGTTCGGCTCTGGAAAACGGGCTTTCCGCCGGTACTCGGTCCGGCCAACTACCAGATGCCCCCGGCGTCGCTAAACTGGGATATGTGGCAGGGGCCAGCCCCGGCGTCGCTCTACACACCCGAACGATGCCATTTCACGTATCGCTATTTTCTGGATTATTCGGGCGGTGTGTTTCAGGATTTCTGGTGCCACATTGCCGACGTGGTTTGGTGGGCCATTAACCCAACCGGTCTGAAACGTATCCGGGCAAAGGGCGAGGCTCCCGAAGGCATCGGCGATGCTCCCAAGTGGATTGACATTGATTATGAATTCGACGGGCTGAACCTGCACTGGACGAGCACACCACCCAACGTGCCGGGAGCCGAAAAACGAGGCATTGGCGCTTATTTCGAGGGCGACAAGGGTACATTGCTGTGCGACTACAGCACCCGCGAGATTACCATCAACGGGGTGATGATGACCGATGTACCAGAGATTCCGATTGTCCTCGAACGGTCGCCGGGTCATCAGCAGAACTTCATCAACGCTGTGAAATCCCGCAAACAGCCCGAGTCGAACTTAGCCTATGCCCGGCAAATGACGCTGCCCATGCACCTCGGCCTGATTTCGTACCGACTCGGTCAGCCGCTGGAATGGAACGCCCGTAAGGAAAAATTCAGGCATAATCCCGAAGCCAACGCTTTGCTCTCGCGGGAATACCGGAAGGGGTGGGATTTAGTCTAATTTTCAATACTTTATCATAAATTCGCTCAGGTTCGTATCGGCGTCGATGTCGAGTTTTTTGCGGAGCCGGTAGCGTTTCAGTTCAACGCTGCGGTGGGTGATGTTCAGCAGTTGGGCAATCTCTTTAGTGGATAGATTCATCCGCAGGTAAGCCGCTAATTTAAGGTCGCCCTGGCTCAGGTCGGGGTAGTTATCAATCAGGTGCTTCAGAAACTGTTCGTGAACTTTATTGAAGTTAGCCTCAAAGAGTTTCCAGTCCTGTTCGCTCGAAATATTGGTGTCGATCAACACGTTCATGCGTTGAAAATCATCGCTGGGGAGCCGATTGCCCGAACGGGCTTTCACCCGGTTCAGCTCATCTTTAAGTTGCACCAGAAGTTCATTCTTTTGAATAAGCGCCATCGTTGAGTTGGCTAACTCTTCCGATTTCCGAATCAGCCCCTGCTCCAGTTGCTCTTTTTGCAGCAAAATAATTTCGCGCTGACTTTGTTCTTCCTGCTGGCGCAGTTTGGCCTCTAATTTTTCCCGAACCTGATTCTGCTGAATAGCCACCCGCCGAAGATGAAGCTGATAAAACCACCACACGAAATAGACCACCAAAAGCGCATAGACCAGTTTACTCCAGGTATTCCAGTACCAGGGCGGCCGAATGTCAAACGTCAGCGAACGCGTTACCGAACTTAGGTTCGATTTCAACTGAAACACATACCGACCGGGTGGCAGATTGGTAAACTCTTTTTGCTGTGTAGCCGCGTAGAGCGACCAGGCCTGCGTGCCATTTTCGAGCCAGTAACTATACTTGACGGGTCGCGTATAGTAGGGTGTGGAAAAGGTAATCAACAGATTTGCCTGCCGGTGAGAAAATGACAGTTCAGGAGTAGTTCCCCAGAACGTATGGTGAACATCAGGTTCGTCGACAACCGTTACTGACCGAATAACTGGCTGACGTTCAATAGATTCAGTAGGTATCGTCCGTTCCGTATGCGGCAATAAAGCAAACCCATTTTCGCGGCAAAAGGCAATGTACCCGGTGTCGAGCGGCACAATGTTCTCATAATCTTCTACCCATTGATTTGTTCGCACGGGTATATCGCGCGATGTTCGCCCACGGGGCTGTGCCCAGGCCACTGTCCCATCCTGGCGAAGCAAAATTAAGGTCGAGTCGGGCATCGGAAAAATCGTTCGGATACCCGGTTTAGCCCAGGCATACATCGTTGCTGCGGGAATAAACCGGTCATGGCGGGCATCATACACGCTTACCCCTTTAGCTGACGTAACAACGATTCGATTCTGGACCCGGCAGAGATTGAGCACCGGTCCCTGAACGTCGGTATCCGTATATTCTTTACTGGCTTCGATCCGGCGCAAATCGGCGGATAATCGAAGACGCTGCAATCCCTGATTGGGGGCCTTATTGACCCAGATGTTGCCCGTTTCGTCTTCCTCCAATTGCCGAACCGGGGCCGAAAAACCATCAACTTTATGCGAGAAAATCCATTGACCGCGTGCGTCTTTCTGGTAGATACATAAACTGGTGTAGGTTCCCTGAATGAGTCGGTCCGGGTGGTGTTTCAGCCGACTCAGGACCCAGCCACCTGTAACCTTCGATACCAGGTGGGCCTGAACACCCTCGATTTGGAATGTGCCTTTGTTGTGACCACACAAAAGTTGATCATCGACAACGGCCAAATCCCAAACCTGCCCCTGCGTACCCGCTATCAATTGAAAAAGGCCATCCTTACCCGCCAATGGTTTGGAATAAACCCCCTGATTCGTGCCTAAATAGAGCTTGTTGCCAAAACGAGCTATGTCGTACAGTGTTCCGAGTTCGCCTTCGGTATCGGTAAAATATCGAATTGGCGAGTTAAGGTTGATTAGGTCGATGCCTTTATCTAAGCCAATCCAAAGATTATGGTCATTGTCCTGGCACATCGACAGAACTGTGCTGTTTTGCAGGCCGTTCTTCTGGTTAAAATGATAGCGAATCTGGCCATCGGCAGTAGTAATCAGCACACCATTCAGCAACGTCCCAAACGCGTACAGGTCAGGCCCTACCCGCAACCCCCGGTTAAGCCGATTTTGCTGCATAAAGGCATTAAGCTGGTCGTTAAACGGTTTGAATTGGTTGCCATCGTAACGGTAGATAGCCCGTTCGGTGCCAATCAGCACCTCCTGTTCGGCGATGGGCAGAATGGTATTAACCGTTTCGCTTCCTAAAAATTCACTGCCTTTCACCAGCTTAAACTCGTCGCCCTCTAATTGGTAAAGCCCTTTGTCGATAACTTCAAGCAGGACGTAGTTATGCGCCTGATGCACAAATAAAATAGTACCCGGTGCCTGGAGCCGTTTCATGCGGCCCTGCCTGTAGCGATAGATAAACGCAAATGACTGGAATATAACCCCTTCTGAAGTGGGCAGGATATTCCAGATTTCTTCCTTTCGGAATGCTTTCTCCCGAATGAGTGGAGCCAGGGAATGGTATACCAGGTCACCCGTCTCGCCCGGTGCCCAATACCCAAACTCGCCGAGTGCACCTGTATAGATTTTCCCCTGCTTATCAACAGCCACCGACCTGACTTTTTGCTTCCGGGGTAACTCGTAGGTCTTCCAACTGCTGCCATCGAACTCGAGTAAACCCCTGGAATTGGCAAAGTACATGAAGCGCGTTTGGGGGTGTTGAGACGCACTCCAATTCTGGTTATACGCTCCATATTGCTGATGGGTATACTGAATTAATTCCGGTCGGCAGAATGCATACGAAGACTGTGCCTGGCAAACAGGTACCAGCCCGATAGCGAGAATACATATAAGGCAGACCTGACGGATAAACCGTATATCAACAGCCAGGCATACGTTCGTTAGAGCAATCCGTGTGAAACAGACCATGATGTGATGAAAAACAGCATTAGCGGCTTAAAAAAGCCAGAATGATGTAGTATTGATGTAGCCCCATTTTTGGAGTCAAGTTAGCAGGTACCTACTTTTGTACAAAAAAATATTAGAAAGTTAGTGCTTCTTTTCGTTTATAGAGCACTGGAGCTTTTGGTAGAACCTGACAATCGTAACGGTCATAGCAGCACATTCAGGCAAAAACACGGATGATAAACATTTCTTCACCCTGGAAACGAAAAGGGCTGGTTCAACGGCTTACGGGACTCTTGCTCGTGCTGGCCATTACCTCAGCCAACGCCACACTGGCCCCCATCCGCATAACAGGTAAAGTGACAGACGGAGCAACAAGCACCGGACTGCCGGGCGTGACGGTTCAGGTGAAAGGAACTACGACAGGCACCGTAACCGATGCATCGGGTGCTTATACCATTCAGGCCGAAGAGACTGCAACGCTTGTTTTCTCAAGCATCGGTTATGTGAAGTCAGAAATTGCCGTTGGCGGGCGGGCAGTTATTAATGTGCCCCTAACGGAAGACACCAGAGCCTTGCAGGAGGTGGTGGTGGTGGGTTATGGCACCCAGCGTAAGTCGGACGTAACAGGCGCAACTGTTACCATCAAAGGCGAAGAGTTAGTGAAACAACCCGTACTGACGGCTACCCAGGCACTTCAGGGTAAAGCGGCTGGCGTACAGATTATCAGCAGCGGACAGCCGGGAACCTCGCCCATTATTCGCATTCGAGGAACCAGCACGGCCTTAGCCGGAACCGCAGCCCTGTTTGTAGTCGACGGCGTCCTGACCGACGATATTTCAAACATCAACACCGCCGACATTGTCAACATCGACGTACTGAAAGATGCCTCTGCCACCGCCATTTATGGAGCGCGGGGGGCTAATGGTGTCGTTATTATTACGACTAAACGGGGTACGGCAGGCAAAATGACAGTATCATATTCGGGCAATGCGGGCTTTCGCTTACCCGCTAATTTGGTCACGATGGCCAATGCGACCGAATATGCCAACTACGTCAGCACAGCCAGCGGCAATCTTATCAACCCCGGCTCGACCTCAACCGATTGGTATGGTCAGATTTTGCGGAATGGTTTTCAGCAGAATCATGGGCTATCCATTAACGGCGGCACCGACAAATCCACTTATTTTCTGAGTGCAGGCTACTATACCGATCAGGGCATTGTGATTGACAATATCTACAAACGGTTCACGGTTCGGGCTAATAATGACTTCACGTTCAATAAGATTGTTAGGGCGGGCATAACGGCTTCGTATGCCAACGGCGACAATCAGATTGCCAACCTCGGCACGGCCTACAACAATGCCTACCGGGCCGCGCCCATTATTCAGGCAAAAGAGAACGGCAAATATGGCAACACCTCCGTTTATCAGAACGTAGGAAATGCGGTGCTGGATATTGAAAAGAACAACAACAAGGAAATTGACAACCGGCTGATGGGGTCGGCTTATCTGGAAATTAAACCAGTTGAATGGCTCACCTTCCGCAGTAACATCGGTGGTGACTGGATTAATCAGAATAAGCGGGTGTATAATTACCAGTTTACTAATGATACGACCACATTTATCAATCCGGGTGGCAATCAGCGAAGCCCGAACAGCAACCTGAATGTTGAAAATGTTCGCACGTTTCACTCGACGTGGGATAACTTACTGACGGTTAATAAGAAGTTCGACAAACACGCCATTACAGTCCTGGTTGGAACAACTGCCGAAGAATACACCCAAACTAATTTTACGGCGTTTCGGAAAGATGTCCCGGCCACGCCCAGCCTGTGGTACATCGGCACTGGAAACGCTAACACCTCAACCAACGGCGGCACCGGCGACAAATACACCCGGAACTCCTACATCAGCCGACTCAACTACAATTATAACGACCGCTATCTGTTCACGGCTACTCTCCGGGCCGATGGGTCATCCCGCTTCCCAACCCAAAACCGCTGGGGCTATTTCCCGTCGGTAGGCGCGGGCTGGCTAATTTCCAATGAATCCTTCATGCAGAATCAGCGCATTTTCGATGTGCTCAAACTGCGGGCAAGTTGGGGCCGGGTTGGGAACGACCGGATTCCGTCGGATTCCTATACCGTTACGGTTGAGCCGAATTTAGCCTATCCGTTTGGAGGTGGGGTAGCAACACCCGGCAGCGCCATCACCCAAATCAAAGACCCAAACCTGAAGTGGGAAACCACCGAAGAAACCGACTTTGGGATTGAATTTGGGGGCTTAACGGGCCGACTGACGGGCGAAATCAATTATTACGATAAAAAAGCCCGCGACCTGCTGATCAACGTAAAAGTGCCTTCCGTAACGGGCGATGCCGATGGCGTGGTGCTGACCAATGCGGCTTCCATCCGAAATCAGGGGCTGGAGTTTACCCTGAACTGGCGCGGCAAAATAACCCGCGCCCTGACCTATCGGGTGGGTGGCAATGCCACACTGAACAAGAACAGCGTTATCGGACTGAACGGCGGGCAACCCATTCTCGATGGCGGCATCGGCGCTAACCAGCAATACACGACCCGAACCGACAATGGTCAGCCCGTCGGTAGTTTTTATGTGTTGCAGGTGCTGGGCGTTTTCCAGTCCGACGAAGAGGTGAGCAATTACAAGAGTTCGACGGGGCAGGTGATTCAGTCGTCGGCAGCGCCGGGAGACTTTAAATACCAGGATACCAACGGCGACGGACGAATTGATGATAACGACCGGGTTTTTGTCGGGTCGTACCAGCCCAAAGCCTACTTCGGGCTTAACCTCAGCTTAACCTACAAAAGCGTAGACTTTAGCGTTGATTTCTACGGCAACGTTGGCAATCAGGTTTATAATGGCAAGCGGGCGTTCCGGCAGAATGTGCTCGACAATGTAGAGAAAACAATGGCCTACAACCGCTGGACCCGCACGAATGGCTCACAAACCGAACCGGCAGCGAACAGCGGAAACCTGCCGCCATCGACCTATTTTGTCGAATCGGGTTCGTTTGCCCGCATCAATAACGCCACGCTGGGCTACGCACTACCCAAAGCTATTCTGGACAAGGTTCATGTTGGTAGTTTGCGGGTGTTCGTGACGGCGCAAAACATCCTGACGCTCAAGAAATTTACTGGCTTTACGGCTGAACTGCCCGGCGACCCAACCAAACAGGGTATTGAACTGAACGCCTACCCAACGACACAAACGTTTGCTATCGGCCTCAACGCCGGTTTCTAACCTCGACACAGTATGAAACGTACCCACTTTCTTTTTATCAGCACTGGTTTCGCAGCCGTCTTGCTGACTGCTTCGTGCCAGAAAAGCTTTCTGGATGTGCCGGTGCAGGGGCAGGCAACCACTGCCACCGACCCCAATCTGGCCGTGAACTTAGTGACGGGCGTTTACAACAGCCTGTATAATAGCGAAGCTTTTGGCGGGGCGGGGGGCGATGTACACGGCATCAGCTTCATTGCCGCCACGAACATCATCTCCGACGATGCCGACAAAGGCAGCACCCCCGGCGACCAGCCATCCTTAGGCGACATCGACAATTTCAATACTTCGTCGACCAACAACTTCGTAGCGGCCTTATGGAATGGTTATTACAGCGGTATTTCCCGGACGAATCAGGCATTGGCGGCATTAGCTTCGGCTTCGCTCGACCCTAAAACAAAGAATCAGCTCATTGCCGAGGTGCGCTTCATCCGGGGCTACTATTACTTCAACTTAGTGCGGCTCTTTGGCAAAGTCCCCAAAGTGGTTCGGGTGCCTAAAGATGCTCAGGATGCCAATACTGACGAGGCCTTCCAGACCCGCGCTCCGGTCGATACCATCTATACTGTGATTACCCAGGATCTGCAATTTGCGGCTGCTAACCTACCGCTCAGGGCACAATCGGCGGTGGGTCATGTCAACAAAGGTGCGGCTCAGGCCCTGCTGGCCAAAACGCACTTGTACCGCAAAAACTGGCAGCAGGTGCAGGCGCTTACGCAGGAGGTTATCAGTTCGGGGCAGTATACACTTGTACCGGATTACTCGATTATCTGGCGGTTTGCCGGGGCTAACAACGCCGAATCCATTTTCGAGACCCAGAGCGGTACCTTCAATAATGGTGACATTGCCGTTGGCGGTTATTGCACCTGGCAGGGGCCACGCGTTGGGCCACTGGGCGGCTGGACGGATAGAGGCTTTGGCTTCTGCACGCCCTCGCAGGATTTGGTGAATGCCTACGAACCCGGCGACAAACGCAGGGCATCGACCATCATTACGATCGACCGGAGTGGTCGGCGAGTCGGTACGGTTCTGTACGATGGCTTTCGGATTCCAAGTGGCGATTCGGTGCAGAACAATTATTACAACTACAAAGCCTACCAGAGCGAGAACCCCAACATCGAGCCGTTTTTAGGCAACCGCGACAAGAAACAGAAGAATGTACGGCTCTTGCGCTACGCCGATGTGCTGCTGATGAACGCCGAAGCCGCCAACGAACTGGGCCAGCCAGCCGCAGCCATCACAAACCTAAACCTGATTCGTGCCCGCGCTGGCCTGCCCATTACTAAAGCCACTGCTCAGGCCGACATTCGGACTGCCATCTGGAACGAACGTCGGCTCGAACTGGCTCTGGAACACGACCGCTTTTTCGACCTGGTGCGGACGGGCCGGGCGGCTCAGGTCATGAAAGCTGCCGGCAAAAACTTTGTGGCGGGTAAGCATGAACTCTTGCCCGTGCCAAGCCTGCAAATCCAGTTGAGTGGCGGCAAACTGGACCAGAATCCGGGCTATTGACTCGTTAGACCTAAAAGGTTTTGGAAACCTTTTAGGTCTGTTAGCAGGCATTTTCCAATTACTAATTTAATACAAACCCCAAGTCAATTTCAAAACCAACAAATCATGAAAACCAAACAAATCTCAGCGTGGATAGCGGCTGGTGTGTTGATGAGCACTCTGTTTACGGGCTGCAAAAAAGAGGACGAAACCGCTCAATTGCCAGCTATTGGTGGTTACAATAGTTCCGGTGAAATTGCCAGTTCTAACTTATTGGCTCTCTGGACATTTGAGGGGACGCAGAACGAAACGACAACTAATACAGCCCCCAGCAATGCCTATGGTTCAGTGAATTATGTTACCGGCTCTTCTGGTTCAGGGCAAGCCCTGAACCTTACTTCTGGAGCCGTTGTCTATCCTCCCATTGCCAAGCTCAACACGGCTAATGCCTTAGCAAGTTTTACGCTTAGCATGTGGGTAAATGTTAAAAATAATAAACAGTTTTTCACGTCATTTTTTGGGCTTTTCCCCACAACAAAAAAAGATGCTTTTGGCAATTTGAGTGCTGGCGCTGAAACGGGTTGGTTTGCGCCAAGTGCTACTGCTGATACATTGGTTCTAAAGGCCAACTACAGTTCTTTGCTTCCAGATGGCAATTTCAATGGCCAGGACAACAGACCCGACCCAAGAGGCAAACCTCCGGTTGGCGTTTTTAAAGGTGCGGGCGTATGGAGTCACTTTGTTATACGATTCGACCCAGCTAAACATACAATAGAGGTTTTTGGCAATGGGCAGTCAATAGGAGCTTATAACAACAGAGGAGCTAATACCGTCGAACTTAACATGATGACACCCGCCCAGGCAGTCATTGGAAGTCTGGCCAGTTCGGAGATAGGGTTTGCCCAGGCAGGACCTTTACCATCCTATACAACAAAAGGTACGTTTGCTATTGATAACATTAGAGTTTATAATAAGCCTTTATCGGATGGTGATATCACCTCGCTGTACCAACTCGAGCAAGCTGGTCGCTAATACCGAAAGCTTACTAAATCAGGGGCTGTTTTCTTTTTGAGAACAGCCCCTATTACTAACGTTTTGAAAAACTTAATGAACGCAACGAAATTAGTACTACTGCTGATTCTGAGTATTGCGGGCTGGTCCTGCCAAACGAAGCAGGATCCTGAACCGCCCGAATCGTTTTATTTCCATACCGTGCAGGTAGATGGTCAACCCTCGGCCAGTATGAGTTTTCAGAACGTAGGGCCAAAACCAGCAATTACCATCTCCTTTTCGGCTCCGGTTCAGAAAGAATCGGCGGCAACCGCCATTAAACTACTACAGAACACGAGTGGTCAGCCCGTTCCGGTCAACCTCACGTTTACGGGCAACGACACCCTTGTGACGCTTACGCCCTTAACCGTACTGGAAGCCCTGGCGGGCTACACGCTGGAGGTACAGCCAACATTAACGTCGCAACGGAAGACGGCCCTGAACTCGACTGTCAACGCCAGCCTGACAACTGCCCCCGACAATACGGATAAGTTTCCGCGCATGAGTGATTCACTACTGCTCGACCTGGTTCAGAAACAAACGTTTACCTATTTCTGGGATTTTGGGCATCCGGTGTCGGGTATGGCTCGCGAGCGCAACTCATCGGGTGACGTGGTCACGTCGGGTGGCACGGGCTTTGGCGTTATGAGCATTCTGGTGGCTGTCAACCGGAAGTTTATTCCCCGTCAGGATGGCCTGGCACGGCTGATAAAAATCGCCAACTTCCTCACCAACAATGCCAAACGCTACCATGGTGCGTTTCCGCACTGGCTCAATGGCGCAACGGGCGCTACAGTGCCCTTCAGCGCCAAAGACGACGGGGCCGATCTGGTCGAAACCTCATACTTGATGCAGGGTCTGCTCACTGCCCGGCAGTATTTTAACAGTTCGACTAATGCGGACGAAATCGCTTTACGGAAAACCATTAATGCCCTTTGGGATGGTGTCGAATGGAACTGGTTTACTGAGAACGGTACAGAAACGAACCTGTATTGGCACTGGTCGCCAACTCATAACTGGGATATGAACCTGCCCATTCGGGGCTGGAACGAAGCCCTCATTACGTATGTACTGGCGGCCTCGTCGAACACCGCGCCCATTGCCAAAACCGTTTATGACATCAGTTGGGCGCAGAATGGCAGGATGGTGAACGGCAGTAGCTATTATGGCATTAAACTTCCACTCGGACCCGCTTATGGTGGGCCGCTGTTCTTCTCCCAATATTCATTCCTTGGCATCAATCCGCATGAGTTAAAAGACGCCTACGCCGACTACTGGCAGCAGAACACGGCACATTCGCTCATTAACTACACGTATTGCAAAACCAACCCAAAACAATTCAACGGCTACAGTGCCGAGTGCTGGGGCCTGACCGCGAGCGACCAGCAAAATGGCTATGCTGCCCGCGACCCAACGAACGACAACGGCACTATTGCCCCAACAGCGGCTTTGTCGGCTATGCCCTTCACGCCCATCGAATCCATGCAGGCACTCCGGTTTTTCTATTATAAACTCGGCAACAAAATCTGGAAGGAACAGGGCTTTGTGGATGCATTCAACCTAACGAACATCTGGTTTGCCAACTCCTATTTAGCCATCGACCAGGGGCCAATTATCGTGATGATTGAAAATCAACGGTCTGGGCTGCTCTGGACATTATTCATGAGTTGCCCCGAAGTTAAAAAAGGCATGAAAAATCTGGGGTTCCAAAGCCCGAATTTGAATTGATTATTGTCATCATTTTTTTGTCATGCTGACGAAGCCTAATCACAATTACCCGAACCCCACCTCAATGAAAACAATCCTTCTCCTTTGCCTGACCTTTAGTCTCAGCTTCGCCCAACCAAACCCATCGTATAGATTCACTCAATCAGATAATGTCTTCTTAGACAGCCTGCAACGCGACACATTCCGGTTTTTCTGGGAAACGGCCAACCCCGCCAACGGCCTGATTCCCGACCGTGCTCCCACGCCTTCATTTTGCAGCATTGCCGCCGTTGGTTTCGGGCTAACATCGTATTTAGTGGGCGTTGAACGGGGCTACATCACCCGCGCCCAGGCTGCCGACCGTACCCTGAAAACGCTTCGTTTTTTTGCCCACGCTCCCCAATCCGACAAAGCGACGGGTGTGACAGGCTACAAAGGGTTTTTCTATCACTTTCTGGATATGAAAACCGGCGAACGCTTCAGGCAGGTGGAGCTGTCTACCATCGACACAGCTTTATTGTTGGGCGGAATTTTGAGCGCTCAAACCTATTTTGACAAGAATACGCCCGCCGAAACCGAAATACGCCGGTTAGCCGAGCAAATTTACGGGCGAGTAGACTGGACCTGGATTCAAGGCCGAAACGGTCCGGCGTCCCGGCCATTTGTGTCGATGGGCTGGCATCCCGAAAAAGGCTTTATTGATGCCAACTGGAAAGGCTACAACGAAGCCATGTTATTGTATGTGCTGGCACTCGGCTCGCCAACGCACCCGGTTGGCGCCGACGTGTGGCCTGCCTGGACCAAAACCTACGATTGGGCGGCACCCCGCTGGGCTACGTTTCAGAACCAGCCACACGTGAACTTCGACCCGCTGTTTGGGCATCAGTATTCGCACGTCTGGATTGACTTTCGGGGCATCAAAGACCCATATATGGCTGAAAAAGGACTCGATTACGCCGAAAATTCGCGTCGGGCTACCTACGCCAATCGGGCTTACTGTTTCGAGAATTCGGGCAATTGGCAGGATTACAGCCCGACCATCTGGGGTCTGACTGCCTGCGATGGCCCAAACGATACGACGGTGGCCAACCAGAAATTCTTTTCTTATCGGGCGCGGGGAGCTGCCATTCAGCAAATTGTGGATGATGGCACCATTGCCCCAACGGCCGCGGGAGGCTCAATTCCTTTTGCACCGGAAATTTGCCTGCCAGCCCTACAGGCCATGAAAACGAAGTATGGGAATAAGTTATATGGCCAATATGGTTTCCGCGATGCCTTCAACCCGACATACCGGTACCCATCACGCTTTGCCAATGGCTCAACCAAAGAAGGCTGGTTCGATATTGACTACCTCGGCATTGACCAGGGGCCAATTCTGCTCATGGCCGAAAATGCCCGGACCAACTTCGTCTGGAATCTGATGAAGCGTAACCCACACATCCGCAAAGGATTACAACGCGCCGGGTTTACGGGTGGCTGGTTGAAGTAGGGTACCGCGTCTTGTTTTTCAACACAATCAAGGGCAGGTGCGTGTCCCAGGTTGGTTTCAGTCCCTGCTGAATAATGAACGTCTTCGAGAAATTACCCAGAATTATATCAGCATCACCGTCCTGGTCGACGTCGTTCACATCCATACAAATCCAGCGGCCATAGGCATTGACCGGCAGCGCGTGTGGCCGAAACTGTCCCGGTTTTTCCTGCTCGAAGTATAGACAACCTTCGGCCGGATTGTGCTGAAAATCAGCGAAGAAGGCAATAGTCGCAATGTCTGCATCACCATCCTGGTCGAAGTCGGTAGCGATGGCTTTGGTGCATCCGTTGATGGGATAAAAATAAGTCTGCTTATAGCGAAAGTTGCCCTGATTCAGGTAGATGTATAGCCCGTGGTACGGCTTCAGAATCGTAGAATAATCGCTATTATCGCCACAGGTATACAGAATATCCAACTGCCCATCGTTGTTGAAATCGACCAACTGAAAACTGGTCGATCCATAAACAGACGGAAATCGAAGCAGATTCCGCTCTGTGAAGCCGCCTTTTTTGTTGTTCAGAAACAGCCAGATGCCCTCGTCGGCATGGGCGAACAAAACCATCAGGTCGGGCCAGCCATCAGCATTAAAGTCGCCCGTTATGGCCTGACTCGCCCCGGCAACGGGCTTGATAGGCAGCTTCGTGAATTTGTGATTTACACCCTGTTTTAACCAATACAACCCGCCCGACAAATGCCCAAATCCGCAAACAACCCAATCGGTCAGACCATCTTTATCAAAATCAGCAGGTACTGACTGAAGGGGCCGGGGCAAGTCCGTTGCAATAGTCAGCGACTTACTATCCTGGTTGCCCGCCAGCCCCACGTTTACCAACTCACCCTGACTAATATCGGCGGCCCGCATGGTGCCCAGACAGGTGAATAAACCACGTTCATCTTGTTTCTCGTCCCGAAAAAATTGAGCATGAACAGCCGCCGACTTAAGTTTTTTGACTACTGCTGGTTGAAGATGTTGATTCCATCGGGTTAAGTCGCTGCGGAGGGCATCACCCGAATAGAGTTGGTGGCCGATTGTATCCATCGCTACCAGTGTCGTCATAGCCGTTTGGGTAGTATCGGCACCGGGTTTATCGAGCGAAAAAATGGCCCAGTCGTTCACGGCTACTGCGGGTTTGTTGGCAGGTTTGAGGGCTATCGGGGCTAATGTTTGGTAGTAAATAAGCAGCTTCTGCCAATTATCATGCGAAATAGCGGTTTTCCCACTCGCATAATACTGTTCACCCATATATACCTCCAATCCCAGGTTCGGGGCCATAGCCGGTAAAACGTGCTTCACCCAGGTCTCTTTATCTAAAGCATCAGGCTGCGGAGTCAGGTGGCAGGTGCCACAATACTTTTCGGCTACTTGTTTCCCTTCAGCGATAACGGGGTCATTGAGCGCGGCCTTATTTCCCGACTGGCAGCCACCGATGCCTAAGCAGAGGGACGCAAAGGCTAACAGCCAGATGTAGACTTGGAAAAGAGAAAAATTACTAAGAATCACTGCAAGAAGGTGGGGTAACTTTCGTGACTTTATCATGCCGACCGGCCCGCCGGTCGGCATGATAAAAAAACAGACATTGTTTACTTAGAAAAGTTTATTCTACTGCCGTTCGCCCACCAGATTCAGCATGAACGCATATTCCAGCGCGATTTCTTTCAGGGCCTGGAACCGGCCCGATGCCCCGCCATGACCCGCTTCCATGTTCGTGTGGAGCAGTAACTGGTTAGTGTCGGTTTTCAGGGTGCGGAGTTTGGCGACCCACTTGGCAGGCTCCCAATACTGCACCTGCGAGTCGTGCAGGCCGGTGGTTACGAGCAGGTTCGGATACGCTTTCGCCGAGACATTATCGTAGGGTGAATACGACAGCATATAATCGTAATATTCTTTGTTTTTCGGATTGCCCCACTCCTCAAATTCGCCGGTGGTGAGCGGAATACTCTCATCGAGCATGGTAGTCACGACATCCACAAACGGTACGGCGGCCACAACGCCCCTGTACAGTTGCGGTGCCTGATTAACGACCGCGCCCATCAGCAAACCGCCCGCGCTACCGCCCATGGCGAACAGCTTATCGGTGCTGGTATACTTGTTTTTGATAAGGTATTCCGACACATCCACGAAGTCGTTGAACGTATTTTTCTTCTTCAGCATCTTACCGTCTTCATACCACCGGCGGCCCATTTCCTGCCCACCCCGAATGTGGGCAATAGCATATATAAAGCCCCGGTCGAGCAGGCTCAGGCGTGTGGAGCTAAAGTTGGGATCCATCGAGTAGCCGTAGGAGCCATACGCATATTGCAGCAACGGTGCCGACCCATCTTTCTTCGTGTCTTTGCGATATACGATAGAAACCGGCACCTTCACGCCGTCGCGGGCGGTAGCATACACGCGCTCCGAAACATAGTTGTTCTTGTCGAAACCACCCAGTACCTCCTGCTGTTTTTTGAGCATTTTCTCCTTCGTGTCCATGTTGTAATCGAAGGTCGAGTTGGGCGTTGTGAGCGATGCGTAGCTATAGCGCAGCACATTCGTATTGAAATCGGGATTGTAGGCAATTCCTGCCACGTAGGCTGGCTCGCCAAAATTAAGATACTCGTCAGTTTTCGTTTTCTGGTTGATAACGCGAATAGTAGTCAGGCCCGCTTTGCGTTCACCCAGCACGAGATGATTGACAAACACATCCACGTTAGCCAGATACACTTCGGGGCGATGGGCAATCACTTCTTTCCAGGCGGTGCGGTCGGTAGTTTTGCCTTCAGGCACTTCCATCAGCCGGAAATTTTCGGCTTTCCAGTTCGTGCGAACGTAAAATTTGTCTTTGTAGTGAACAATGTCATATTCGTGGCCTTTTTCGCGAGGCAGGAATACCGTGAACTCGCCCATCGGTTTGCTGGCTTCAAGGAGCCGATATTCCGTAGCAACACCGTTGTGGTCGGATCCAATCGTAATGTATTTCTTTGATTTAGAACGACCTAAGCCCATGTAGAACTGGTTGTCTTTCTCTTCATAAACCAATACATCAGCTTTCGGGTCGGTGCCCAGAGCGTGCCGGTACACCTGATATCCAAGCAGTGTTTTAGGGTCTTTTTTGATGTAGAACAGCGTCTTGTTGTCGGTGGCCCAGGCAAAACTGCCTGCTTCGGTATTCTTGATGGCTTCGGGGTAAATCTGACCGGTTTTCAGGTTCTTCACCCGCAGCGTATACAGCCGCCGACTAACGGTATCTTCGGCAAAAATGGCCAGTTCGTCATTGTCCGATATTTCATAGCCGCCAAGCTGGTAATAATTGTGACCTTTCGCCAGTGCGTTTCCGTCGAACATGACCTCTTCCGTACCTTGCAATGAGCCTTTCTTACGGCAATAAACGGGATACTCACCCCCAGTTATGAAGCGGGTGTAGTAGTAATAGTTTCCTTCTTTATAAGGTACCGACTCGTCCTGCTGCTTGATGCGGCCTTTCATCTCCTCGAACAACTTGGTTTGCAGGTCTTTAACGGGAGCCAGCACTTGATCGAGGTAGGTATTTTCGGCTTTCAGGTAGTTGATCACCTCTGGGTTTTCGCGCTCATTGAGGTAATAGTAGTTGTCGATGCGTTTATGCCCGTTGGTAATCAGTTCTTTGGGTTTGATAACTGCTTTGGGTGCCCCACCGGAGCGGTCCGCCGGTGGGGTAGTTTGTGCCTGAGCCATGCCGTAAAGCGTGAATAGTGTGATGATCGTAAGACAGATTCGTTTCATGTTGCCGTTCGTTTCGGAAGATTATTCGTAAAAATAAGAATTTGGAATTAAACACAGAGTAAACAGGGTTTTTAACGGAGAATAGGAGGGTATCGTGATGCTTCTCTGTTTACTCTGTCTTCAATGAGTATGCCCGAACTGGTTGTTGCCCATTACACCGAAAACCTGAACTGGCTGCGGAATCTGCCCGCTGGCCTGGCAAAAACCGTTTATACCAAAGGGGCTGATGGTTCGGGGGAGCACTCCGCGATTCCGTTGCCCAACGCAGGCCGGGAAGCGCATACGTATCTGTATCACCTGGTTAACCGATATGATTTCCTCGCCGAATGGACCGTTTTTTGTCAGGGGAAACCTTTCGACCATGCCTACGATTTCAAGAAAACCCTGCGTGAGTTTGTAACCCTTCCTGACCAGATTAGCCCAACAGGGTTTCGCTGGCTCGGCCACCTGATTGATACCGACGACAACCGGGGGCAACGCCTGTTTCAGCCCTGGAGCAAAAACGAGGACGGGCGGGAACTTGACCTAAGTGGTTTTCATCGGGCATTATTTCAGAACGATGGGCCAGAAACGTACACGTTTGTGCTGGGTGCTCAGTTTGCCGTTCATCGCGACATAATCCGTAGCCAACCCCTTTCTTTTTACGAGCAGGCACTCATTGTTTCGGTTGTCTTTCCCGATGCTGCCCATTGTTTCGAGCGCAGTTGGGACCGGGTCTTTGGCGTAGTCGGCATCGACAACGAATGGCTCGCTGGTCGGCTGACGGTTCAGTTGAAACAAATGAAATACCAACAGGCCAGCTAAAACTTTTACCGTGGATTCGGGTTGATTAACAGGAATTTATCTGATAGCGGTTAAACCAATCCAAATCTCAGATAGTCTCACAACCGTAGATTCAGTGAATTTTTTCTGAACCGAACGAACGCTTTGGCAACAGATAGCGTCTAATCATCGGCATTGAAAATCAGCAGCCTTTTTTGTATCTTTAGACAAGATTTCTACCACCCATTTCTCATGGCCCGAACATTTTACGTGCCCCGTTTCCGGCTCGTGCTGTTCTGTATCGGTACCGCCGGTACGCTAACCGCTTTTTACCCCGACAAACTCTCCTTTCAAAAGGCATTTACCCGCATCAATAAAGAAGTGCTTGACCACAGCCGCGCCTACGAAACCCTCGCCGATGCGTCGGAGCAGGTAGGTCACCGCCTGACGGGCAGCCCCAATGGCACCCGCGCCGAAGCTTACGCGTTCGATTTACTGGCCTCTTACGGCTTTAAAGAGATTCGTTATGAGCCGTTCGAAGTAGAAGCCTGGATGCGCGACACGGTCACGCTGTCGGTCGTTCCGACCAAAAGCGATAATTTTAGGGAGGTGCCGGTCGTGGCACTGGCCCACTCGCCCATTGAAGCGCATGTGCGGGGCGAAATCGTCGATGTGGGCAACGGGCTGGAGGGCGATTTTGCCGCCATAAAAGATAAATTAAAAGGAAGGGTTGCGTTAGTCAATATTGGCTTAGCTGCGCCAACAAAAGGCGCCCGCAACCTGCACCGTTCCGAAAAAACCGCCCTCGCCATTCAATACGGGGCTTCGGGAGTCATTATGGTCAACTTAGTGCGGGGCAACGTGCTGCTTACCGGCACGGCTTCCGTAACGGGCAAACTAATTCCGATTCCGTCGGTGTGTATCTCGCTCGAAAGTGGCGAGGCCCTGCGGTCCTGGATGCAGGAGGAGCACGGTCGGCTGAATGCACTGATTGACATGACCAACACGAGCCGAAAAATTCGCGCCCGCAATGTGGTGGCCACGCTTAAAGGCTCGAAATACCCCGACGAAAAAATCATCGTCGGCGGTCATTTGGATTCGTGGGACCTTGCCACCGGCGCCATCGACAACGGCATTGGCTCTTTTGCTGTGATGGATATAGCCCGCACGTTTAAAACCCTGAAACTGAAGCCCAGGCGCACCATTGAATTTGTTCTCTTCATGGGCGAAGAACAGGGGTTGCTTGGCTCACGGGCCATGGTCGAGAACCTGAAAAAATCAGGCCAGTTGGACAGGGTACGCTACATGATGAACCTCGACATGACCAATGACCCGACCGGTTTGAATGCGTTTGGCCGGACGGACATGCTGCCGTTTCTGAACACCGTTGGCGAGATGATGAAGCAAGTCGAACCGGCCTTCGTTAATGAAATGCAGAACCAAGCCGGGCTACACTCTGACCATCAGCCATTTATGCTCGAAGGGGTACCAGTGGTGGGAATGAACGGGCATTTAGCCAAAGATGTCCTTGATTGCTATCATGCCAACTGCGACCATATTAAACTCGTCAACCCCGACCAGTTGAAAAACACCGTCCGGTATTCGACGATGCTTCTCTACGCCCTCGCCGACGCCGACGACATTCCGACCCGGCGGCAAACCGACACCCAAACCCGCGACTACCTTGTAACCCAGGGACTACGCACCCCGCTCCAGATTGCCAACGAATGGCGCTGGAAGGAGTAAGATTTCTTCTGAAAGTTTCTGTATCGACCGGGCCAGAGAGTGATGTTTTTGTTTATTTGCACTTGCATGACTTCCTAACCCAATCATGGCAAAAAATACCTTCCGCCAACCCGAACGCGTCGCCAAGCAGAAGAAGCAGCGCCGTAAACTCAAAATGGCCTCCTGGCTGAATGACTTTATTGGCTTGGACCGGCTTTTTGGCGAAGATAACGCCTGGCCAATCCAGCACATCGACCGCATTTTGTGGGTCACCTTCCTGCTCATTCTCTACATCGGCCTGAATCACAACGCCGAACGCTATGTTCGGCGGATTCAGCGTGCCAAACTACAGGTCGACGAATTGCGCTCACAGGCTACTGTGCTTCAGGCCGATTTCGACAAAAGCGGCAAACAATCCGAAATCAGCAAGCGGGTTGAACTACTCGGACTAACAAACAGCCAGACGCCACCCCATAAAATCGTTGTCAGGACCAATGAACATTAAGCAGGTCATAATCCAGCGGGCAAATAATGTCTTTTATTTTGTCATTTTTCTGGCCATCTGTGTACTGCTGCGCCTTGTGTATGTGCAGTACTTCCAAACCTTCAAAGGCAAATTCTGGCGTGAGCGGGTTGAGGAAACCCGCATCCGAACCGATACGATTCGGGCCATGCGCGGTAATATTTATGCTACCGACGGCAGGCTGCTGGCCACCTCGTTGCCTACGTATGTGGTTGGTTTAGACCCAACAATGGCCAAGCCCGAGTATTTCAATAAAAAAGTCGATTCACTGGGGCTGCTGCTTTCCCAGATCTATCGCGACCGGTCGGCCCGCGATTATACTGATATGGTTCGCGATGCCCGCGCTCGCAAACGCCGGTATGTGTTGCTGAATCGTCGGCGGGTTACGTTTCAGGAGCGGCAGAAAATGATTAAGTGGCCTTTTTTCCGGTCGTCGGCGAAAGTGGCTGCTCGTGGAGGGGTACTCCGCCCCTACTACGAACGCTACCATCCCTTTGCCCAAATGGCTGAACGAACCATCGGGAACCTCGATGCGAAAACGGGCCGGGGGCTTATTGGCCTCGAAGCGTCTTTTCAACCGGCATTGGCCGGAAAAAACGCCGTTGGCTTAGTGGAAGTGCTGTCGGGTGGAGTTCGTAAGCCGGTCAATGATGGCCCCGACATGAAGCCCGAACCAGGCATGGACCTCTACACCACAATTGATGTTAACTACCAGGACATGGCCGAATCGGCGCTGCGGTCGTCATTAGAAAAATACAATGCAGCCAAAGGGTGCGTAATTGTGATGGAAGTGGCCACGGGTGAAATCCGGGCAATGGCAAACCTGACTAAACGAGGGAACACATACGTTGAAAATTTCAACCATGCACTGGCCGGTCGCACGGACCCCGGCTCGACCTTTAAATTAGCCACCATGATGGCCCTGCTGGAAGAAAAAGCTATTTCGCTGGACCAGATGGTAGCTACCGGGGGCGGGTCGATGCGGTACAACGGGTTGAGTATTAACGATGCTAAACGAGGTGGCGCCGGTACCATAACGGCCCGACAGGTATTCGAGAAATCGTCCAATGTTGGCATTCACCTGCTGATGCGGAGCTATTTCTACAAGCGCCCCGACCTCTATTGTCAATACCTGCGCCGGTTTCACCTGACTCAGCCAACGGGCATCCATATGAAAGGCGAAGCCATTCCGGTGGTCCGCAATCCCGACATGAAAGGCTGGAGTAAAGTGTCGCTAACGTCCATGTCGTATGGCTACGAGATGCAGATAACTCCACTGCAAATGCTGGCCTTCTACAACGCCGTTGCCAATGGTGGCCGGTGGGTGCGCCCTGTGATTGTCAGGCAAATAAAACTGGCAAACGAGATCATCGAAGACAACAAGCCCTACATAGCTCCGGAGCCAATCTGCTCCAAAGAAACCGCCCGGAAAGCCCAGCAACTGCTTCGGGGTGTGGTTGAGCACGGGACCGCCAAACACATTAATAATCCGTATTATGCCATCGCCGGAAAAACGGGAACGGCCCAGAAAATCATCAACGGTCAGTATCAGGTCGGTAAATATTATACCTCTTTTATCGGCTATTTTCCGGCTAATAATCCCAAATTCAGCATGATTACAGTGGTGGATACGCCCCAGGGCGACAACATTGACCTGCTCTATGCCGGTGCCGTAGCCGCGCCGGTCTTCAAAACCGTTGCCGACCGGATTGTAGCCTATGACTATCGGATGCACGCGCCCATTCGGGCCAATACGTCGCTGCCGCGCTCAACAACCGGATTGATTGCGGGTTATGCCGATGACCTGCACACTATCAGTTCAACGCTGAATATTAACAACGAACCCTCGACCGAAGGCTGGGTTGAAACAACGCCGGGAGGTCGCTGGAAATCACGCCCTACCCGCCCCGACAAGGTTCCCGACGTGCGTGGCCTGACCCTACGCGATGCGCTGTTCCTGCTCGAAAATCGTGGCTTTCGGGTGCTGGTTGAAGGCCAGGGCAAGGTGAAAAAACAGTCGGTAGAGCCGGGAGTCGGAATTGAGAAAACAGCCGGTAAAGCGATCACGCTCACGCTGGGGTAATGCAAACATCTTGTACCTTGCTACATGGATGAGATTACTATGTTGCTTGATTTAAAGCGGCACGTAGAGCAAAACATACAGTTGACAGAGATGGAACTGATCCTTGCCGATCCAAAGACACACTCAGACGAGCAACATCCATTTCTTATTAAGAAAGTACGGATGTTTCGGGATGCATTAATTAACATCGAACATCGATTACAGGAATTAGGCTACTAACAACTTTAATATGGACGAGGCAAAGCACTATTTAACGCGTTTTCAACAGGCCGAAACAATACACGAAAAACAAGCTGTTGGCATAGAATACCAGATTTTTTTAAGCACTTTAACAGAAACCGAACGCGATCAGGCACGAGAAGTGATGAATGTTCTATGGCCTCAAATTAAAAAGCGTGCGGAAGAACTGGAACCCATGATGCAGACGCTTGAGGCAATGATAGATCGGGTGGCAACACGACCGATCAAAGCCTAATGTTTGTGCCTTGGCTTACAGGAATTGCTCTATCTACGAGGAATGGATTAATAAACTCTGCTGTCTGAGCTAAAGTGGTATGTTAAAAAGAATCCGTACAATCAGCGTAGAAGTGAGCAAATAACCGAACAAAATTATAATGTTGCTACTGCAAGCTTCACTAACTGGTGGGTTGGTACTACTTATTCTGTTGGGATTGTGGTTAGTAGTTGGCACTCCATTCTGGATTTATACAGCTTATCAATAAGATAAAAAATATAGGAAGGGCAAGTTTAAGCCACGTTATATGCTTTACTTTTTTGGCGGTTTTCTACTACAGATAATGCTTTTCTGGTTATTTGTAAGGGATATGCAATTTTAAGTTCGTCTGTAAGCGATTGGACAGGATCATCGCTATAAAAATTAGGTAGTCCCATCCCTAAGCCGTTTTTTTGCAGCCGACAAACGAACTGTCCGTTCGTTGTATCTGTATGCAACTCAAAGACCTCTTCTATAAAATTCCTCTGCTGGCCACCTCCGGCAGCATGGACACCGATGTTACCAGCCTGACGATGGATTCGCGCAAAGCGGGGCCGGGCAGTTTGTTCGTGGCTGTGCGGGGCACCATTACGGATGGGCACACATTCATCGAAACGGCTATCAGTCAGGGGGCAGCAGCTATTTTATGTGAGGAATTACCGGCCGAAATGGTGCCTGGCGTTGCCTATGTGCGCGTGCAGGGTTCGGCACGGGCAATGGGCCTGGTAGCGGCTACTTTCTACGGGCAACCCTCACAGAAACTGACATTGATTGGGGTGACCGGCACAAACGGCAAAACCTCTGTCGCAACGTTGCTGTTTCGGCTCTTTCGCTCGCTTGGTTACCGGTGCGGGCTGCTGTCGACGGTTCAGAACCAGATTGATGAGGAGGTAATAGCGACTACACACACAACGCCCGATGCCCTCACGACGAATCAGTTGCTGACGAAAATGCGGGCGCATGGCTGTACGCATGTATTTATGGAAGTCAGTTCGCACGCTGTGGTGCAGGAGCGCATTGCAGGCCTAACGTTTGCGGGAGGTATTTTCACGAACATCAGCCACGACCATCTCGATTTTCACGGCACATTCGATAACTACATCCGGGCCAAAAAAGCGTTCTTCGATACACTCCCGGCCTCGGCTTTTGCGCTGACTAACGTTGACGATAAGCGCGGTTTAGTGATGCTCCAGAACACAGCCGCCCGCAAAGAAACCTATTCCCTGCAAACGTTGGCAACATTTAAGGGAAAGGTAGTTGCCGATAGCCTGTTCGGGTTGAATATGCTCGTCGACAACCGTGAAGTCTGGTTTAAACTTATTGGTCGCTTTAACGCCTACAATCTGCTAAGCGTCTATGGTGCTGCCGTGTTGCTGGGCGAAGATCCCACCGACGTATTGACGTTACTATCAGGGATCTCCCCCCCGCCGGGGCGTTTTGAACAGGTGGTTTCGGGCGACAAAATCGTGGGCATTGTCGATTACGCCCATACGCCCGACGCGCTGCAAAATGTGCTGGAAACCATCAACGAACTACGTCAGGTCGGCGAGCCGGGGCGTTTGCCGCAGGTTATTACGGTTGTCGGCTGTGGCGGCAACCGCGATGCGGCCAAACGCCCCATTATGGCCAACATTGCCTGCCGGTTCAGTAACCGCATTATTCTCACCTCTGATAATCCCCGCACCGAAGACCCGGTGGCGATTCTGGAGCAGATGCAGGCCGGTATTTCGCCCGTCGATTACAAAAAAACGCAGACTATCGAAGACAGGCGCGAAGCTATTCGTCAGGCCGTTGCGCTGGCTCGGCCGCACGATATTATTCTGATAGCGGGCAAAGGCCACGAAACCTACCAGGAAATCAACGGCATAAAATATGCCTTCGATGACCGGGCTGTGCTACGGGAGGCTTTCGCAGAACACGAAAATCAATAACTTTAGCACATAATTGCGAATGAGTGAATGAGCGAATGAGTGAATAGCTGACGCAAGAATATTCAGCCGGATGGTATTCACTCATTCACTCATTCGCTCATTCACTCATTAAGCACTATGCTCTATTACCTCTTCCAGTTTCTCGACGAACGCTATAACTTCCCCGGAGCGGGAGTTTTTCAATATATTTCGTTTCGTGCGCTTGGGGCGGTTGTCACGTCGTTGATGGTGGCCGCCATATTTGGGCGACGAATTATCGACAAACTCCGCAGTCTTCAAATTGGCGAATCCATCCGCGACCTGGGCCTCGAAGGCCAGATGCAGAAGCGAGGAACGCCCACGATGGGCGGTTTCATTATTCTGGCATCGCTATTGATTCCTGCTCTATTGTTTGCCAAACTCTCCAGCGTCTACGTCATACTGGCCCTTATTTCAACCGTCTGGACGGGTCTTATTGGGTTTTTAGACGACTATATTAAAGTCTTCAAGAAAAATAAAGAAGGGCTTCAGGGAAAATTTAAAGTGGTTGGGCAAGTTGGTCTTGGCCTCATTGTTGGGCTAACCTTATCGTTCAACGACTTTGTCAAAATCCGCAAATATGCACCCCGCCTGCTCAGTACATCGACCGTACCGGATATATACACCGATATTAAATCGACGCTGACTACAGTGCCGTTCATTAAGAATAATGAATTCGATTATAGCTCGCTGCTGTTTGGGTTAGTGCCCGACAGTTATACCTGGATTGTGTATGTACTGGTCTGCATTTTCATCATCACGGCCGTTTCCAACGGGGCCAATATTACTGATGGTATCGACGGACTGGCGGCTGGCACATCGGTCATTATCGGCCTGACGATTGGTGTACTGGCTTACCTCTCGGGCAACAAGGTATTCTCCCAATACCTTAACATCATGTACATTCCCAACGCTGGCGAACTGGTTATTTTCTGCGCGGCCTTCGTAGGGGCCTGCGTCGGGTTTCTGTGGTACAATTCTTATCCCGCGCAGGTGTTCATGGGAGACACGGGGAGTTTAATGCTCGGTGGTGTGATTGCCGTCCTGTTTTTGTCTATCCGCAAAGAACTGATGATTCCGGTCATATGCGGCATTTTCTTAGTCGAACTGATGTCAGTCATGATGCAGGTTAGCTATTTTAAATATACGAAGCGAAAATATGGAGAAGGCAGGCGAATCTTTCTGATGTCGCCCCTGCACCACCATTTTCAGAAGAAAGGTTACCACGAAGCCAAACTCGTTACCCGCTTCTGGATTGTCGGTATTATTCTGGCTGTGCTGGCTCTGGCAACGCTGAAATTGCGATAGACCAACAGAGCCGGGATACCTACTCCCGACTCTTTTTTAACTGTTCAATGTCATTTAAGTCTCTTGCTCGTCCTGCTGCTTCTTTGGCACGAATCAGGTGGTTATAATTAATAAGCCGAACTAATAATCCATCTACATCTACTTCAGAAGCCTGTGCAAAAACCTCTTCAAAAGATACCCCCTTCATGGCCGTTAAAATGTCGATAGCCACTGGTGGCCGGCCGAATGTGAATACATCGAACGCAGTATTGTTCAAAAAATTCTCAGCCGTCATATCAAAAACCGACATTCCAAAATCATAGAAAGCCTTAACGAGTCGTGTATAGTTTTCCATAGATTTCTCCACAAGGATATCCATATCACCAGTTGTTCGATTGTAGCCATGCAGGATGACAGAATAGCCGCCAATCAAGACATAACGAACGTCACGCTGTCGCAGGGCTTGCACAAAATCCTGAAAGTCAGGGTTAAACAAGTCAGCCATTTTCGTGTTTTCGAGCCGAAAAAGCCATTCGGTCTAATCGGGGTGGATTATGAATATCATACCGAAATGCAATACTATTTAAATAAGTAGCCGCTCGTAAACGCTCAGCAAAGGTTTTGGGCTGGCTACGCGCGTAATAATTTTCCGCTTCTTCATGCGTACCCATATGAAAGGCAAGGCGGTCAAGTCGAAAAGAATCAGCCATATACTGTATGTAAAGCAGTCGCTTCAAAATTACGGATTCACGGCTATATTCCAGCCATCCCCTTGTTTTTCAGCTTGATAACGCCTATATTTGCACTCCCGTTTCAGAACGGGGCCACTTTTTTTGTGGGCAAGTCATTAAAAATCAACCAATTAGTCTCCATAAAGTGAACACGCTCAGTTACAAGACCATCTCTGCCAACAAAGAAACGGTGCAGAAGGAGTGGATTGTGGTTGACGCCCAGGGTGAAGTGCTTGGTCGGCTGGCCAGCCAAATCGCACGCCTGATTCGCGGCAAACACAAAACTAACTTCACTCCGCACGTTGACTGCGGAGATAACGTGATTGTCATCAATGCCGACAAGGTACGCCTGACGGGCACGAAGATGACCGACAAAGTTTACGTTCGCCACACAGGCTATCCCGGTGGTCAACGGTTCGCATCGCCCCGGCTGCTGCTCGAAAAACATCCCGAACGCATCATTGAACACGCCGTGAAAGGTATGTTGCCTAAAAACCGGCTTGGCCGGCGGTTGTACACCAACCTGTACGTTTACGCGGGTGAACAACATCCACACGAGGCTCAGCAACCCACAGCAGTTAAATTCTAAGTTATAATGGATCGTATCAATACCATTGGCCGACGTAAAACTGCCATCTCCCGCATTTATATGTCGGCAGGCAGTGGAGCCATCTCGGTAAACGGAAAAGATTACAAACAGTATTTTCCGACCGAAGTTCTGCAAATCATTTTAAACCAGCCATTTGCCACCGTTAACGGTGTTGGCGGTTACGACGTGAAGGTCAACGTTCGCGGTGGTGGCGTAGCCGGTCAGGCCGAGGCTACACGCATGGCTATAGCCCGTGCCTTAGTCGAACTGAACGCTGAATTCCGTCCAGCCCTTAAGAAAGAAGGATTCCTGACCCGGGATTCGCGCATGGTTGAACGGAAGAAGCCCGGCCGGAAAAAAGCCCGCCGTAAGTTCCAGTTCTCGAAACGCTAATTTCATTAGTGAATACTGTAAACTGCATAATAGCCTGCGGGCGAACTCATTTTACAGTATTCATTTGTCCTTATACATTAAAATAGTCCAGACCTCGCTTAGATGATGCCGATGCGGGGTGCTGCGTATTTTTCATTTTTCATTCTCTATTTTTCATTGTATCCCAATGGCACAAATTGAATATAAAGACCTCTTAGACGCTGGTGTGCATTTTGGCCACCTTACGCGCAAGTGGGACCCCCGGATGGCTCCGTATATCTTCATGGAGAAGAACGGTATCCACATTATTGACCTCAACAAAACCGTTGCTGCCCTCGACGAAGCCTGCAATGCCATGAAAGGTATTGTGCGTTCGGGTCGGAAAGTAATGTTTGTGGCGACCAAAAAACAAGCGCAGGAAATCGTATCGGAAGAAGCACGTCGCCTGAAGATGCCCTACGTCACCGACCGCTGGCAGGGAGGTATGCTGACCAACTTTGCCACGATTCGTAAGTCGCTCAAGAAAATGCAAACGCTGGATAAAATGCTGAAAGACGAGGAGACCGTCAAGGGCATTGCCAAGCGTGAGCGTTTGACCCGCAGCCGCGAAAAAGAGAAACTGGAGCGGGTACTGGGCGGTATTTCCGACCTGACCCGGTTGCCCGCTGCGCTGTTCGTTGTTGACGTGAAGCGTGAACACATCGCTGTTGCCGAAGCGCACCGGTTGGGTATTCCCGTATTTGCGATGTGCGATACGAACTCGAATCCAGAGGAAGTGGATTTCGCTATCCCGGCTAACGATGACGCCTACAAGTCGATTTCGCTGATTACGCTTGCCATCGGAAAAGCCATTGAAGAGGGCCTGATGGAACGGAAACAGGATAAAGACGATCAGCGGGTTCAGGAGGAAGAGGAAGCCAAGCGCAATGAAGATCTTGCTCAGGCTAAAGCAGAAGGCGAAACACAGCCTGAGGCCGAAGTTGCTCCAGCCGCCGTAGCTGAAGACGGACAGGAAGCATAAAAAGAGTTATAAAGCCAGGTAGTTTTAAAGTAGTAGAGTTAGTTAGCGTGTAGCCAATCACTTGATAACTCAACGACTCCGTCAACTTTACAACTTCTAAAGATAGCCCGTAGCCAGCCGCTATGGGCTATTGCATTTCAACTGCAATAAATTCATTACCAATTAATTTTTGGCAATTTAAATCGACAACCACTTTTTATTATGGCAATTACTGCTGCTGACGTAAATAAACTTCGGCAAGAGACCGGAGCTGGGATGATGGACTGCAAAAAAGCCCTGACCGAAGCCGATGGCGATTTTGACAAAGCAAAAGAGATTCTGCGGAAGCAAGGTCAGAAAATAGCCGACAAACGTGCTGATAATGCAACTGCCGAAGGTATTGTGCTGGCTCATGTAAGTCAGGATGGCAAAACGGGTATGGTGGTCGCCTTAGCCTGCGAAACGGAGCCGGTATCGAAAGTTGCCGATTTCCAGAACCTGGCAATGGCCGTGATGAGTGCAGCCGTTTCAACGAATGCTGCTGATAAAGCTACATTATTAGCCACGCCCCAGGCGGATGGCCGCTCACTTCAGGATCATATTACTGACCTGATGGGCAAAATTGGCGAGAAAATTGACGTTGCGTCTTTTGAGACCGTTTCGGCCGATAAAGTGGTGTCATACATTCACTCGAATGGTAAACTGGGCGTGCTGGTTGGTTTAGCCAATACGAACGGTATGGATGTTGCCGAAGTTGGCAAGGATATTGCCATGCAAATTGCGGCCATGAAACCTGTTGCCTTAGACAAGGACGGCGTAGATGCAACAATTGTCGAGCGCGAAATCGAAATTGGTAAAGAGCAGGCCCGTCAGGAAGGCAAACCCGAAGCGATGCTTGAGAAAATTGCCTTAGGCAAGCTGAACAAGTTTTACAAAGAGAATACGCTGCTTAATCAGGAGTTTGTAAAGGACAACTCGGTAACAATTGCTCAATTGTTAGACAAAACCAGCAAGGGTTTAACTGTTTCAGTCTTTAAACGGGTAGCTATTGGTTAATTAAAGTTTATTCTTCTTGTCAAATACCCGGCTTTATGTCGGGTATTTTTATTTTATCGAACTTGATCTGCTGTTTTGATTGGCCACTACCTGGCTACGTTATGTTAATATCATCATTTTAGTTACATACGCCGTAATGATGTATTCTGCATCAACAATTCACACCTATTTTTTAAAAGTGTTTACAACAGGCCATATACCTTGTAAGCAGAAATCCATGAATGTATTTGGCTCCTAATTCTGTCTCTCTTTTGATTAAGTACGTTGTACTACTAACATCTTTTTACTGAATAGTTTGTAAATAAATATTCTCTTTTTAGTATACTATTGCTGGCAGAATTTGCTGTTTTAAAGATAGTAATTAGTTAATAATTAGAACATTATCGTTACTTAAGCCAGATTTTGTGAAGATGAAAACTATATGAGCACCAAAGTAGAATCGGCATCATTATTGGATAATAATTATAAAACAAAATTAAAAACGAATTTCATGTAGTGGAACATGTAAATAGGTTATTAATTTAAACTTATTTACTTATTATTAATCAAATTTTGAATAGATTTTTATTTTAATTTACATATTGTACTGAGTAATTTGTTAGTATTGGGCCTCCAACCTGTGTTATTTTTACAGCAAGTACAGGATTTAACTGCCACCACCACATAAAATGGAGCATTTTTCGGATGAAGAGTTGGCCCGGTTGTATGTCGAGACACAGCGTAATGTATATTTTGAGAAATTATATGAACGCTATTGCGATAAAGTTTACCGGAAATGCCTGTCGTTTACTAAGGACCCCGTTCGGGCTGAGGACCTAACGCACGACATTTTTTTGAAATTAGTTTTTAAGCTGAGTAGTTTTCGGGAGCAGGCTAAATTCTCTACCTGGTTATATTCAATTACATATAACTACTGTACCGATCAACTTCGGTCGCAGCAGTTACGCCGGGAGGTCTATGTAGACGAAGGCTGGGAGCGTTTAGACCTTGGAACGGATGATGGGTTAGGTGAAATGGCGGAGATGGAAGCGCAGCAATTAGAGAAGGCACTTCATCAACTCGCTCCCGATGAACAAACAATGCTACTAATGAAATATCAGGATGACATTAGCATTCGCGATATTGCCATGATTAACGGGCTAACGGAGAGTGCTGTTAAAATGCGGCTCAAACGGTCGCGCGACAAACTGCGTAAACATTACCTGGAAGGGGCCGTTTTCTGGCTATTACTGGCTATCAAAGTTGCTTTATCTATTCGCTGGCCTATTCGTTAACTGAACAGAAAGCTATGGAAAAACCAAACCCATTTAAAGAGATGGAGTCGGATGCCATCTGTCCTCCGCATCTGAAAACCGAGATCGTCTCCGAAATAGACCTGATGCGGAATGTAATGACCGTTGTCGAACTCTATATCGGCGATTTATTCAACCTGGCATCCGCCCTCGCAGACCCATCGAAGACTACTTCCTCTACCAATTCACAAACCGAATCATGAAACAACTTCCTGAGCTAACTGAAGTACTCCGTAACACGTTTCAGAGCCTGATCGACCAATTTGTCGATTTTGTGCCTCGTGTGCTGTTTGCCATCGTTATTTTGATCATTGGATTCAGCGTTGCCCGACTTTCAGCAATTATTGTCCTGCGCGTTCTGGGCAAGGTAGGTTTCGATAAAATCGGTAATCGGCTGAACGAAATCAATGTTATCAAGCAGTTAAAAACAGAAGTTAAACTAAGCGAAATCCTTTCGAAAGTTCTTTACTATTTCATTCTGCTGGTCTTTATCAAAGCAGCCACCGAAAAACTGGGAGTAGCCGCCATTACCGAGATGGTTGCTTCGTTGATTGATTTTATTCCTAAACTCATTGCAGCCGCTATCATGCTTCAGGTAGGAATTTTGCTGTCGGATGGCCTGCGGGCTGCCGTACTGAGCGTATGCCAGTCATTTAATATTGCCTCTGCCCGGCTGCTCAGCATGATTGTATTTGTTTTCTTCGTGATCATCACCATTATCAGCGCATTGGGTCAGGCAGGTATTAATACCGAACTGCTCGAATCAAGTTTCAACCTCATTATTGGCGGAGTGATTTTCGCCTTTGCCATTGGCTATGGCATTGCTTCGCGCGATTTAATGGCCAATATTCTGTCGTCGTTTTACACAAAAAATAAGTATAAAGAAGGTCAAATCATTAAGATTGACGATGCAAAAGGCGAAATCATCAAAGTTGACAATATATCCCTAACCCTTCGTACCGGCGAAACAACGACGGTTATTCCGCTTCAGACCCTACAAACGAAGAAAGTAGAGGTTTTTTAAGACCATTTGCTGCCTTACAATAAATTGACAGGAAGTCCACCGCTCCCTGCTTTATCACTCATGAAGAATGCGTTATCTGGTATTTTTGTGTGCTGGCTTTGGTTTGGCAGTGCAATAGGTCAGGACTCAACCCGGGCTACAACGAATTTCAAGGATACGCTGGTTGTTAGGCCGGATACATCCTACTGGCAGCGATCATTTAGTGGCGGAGTCAATTTCAACCAGGCGTCCTTTAGTAACTGGTCGGGTGGTGGTGTCAATTCGATTGCTTTGGGCGGAGTTGTTGCGGCCCGCGCCCTGTATGAAAAAGAAAAAACCTCCTGGGATAATACCGCCGATCTTCAATTGGGTTACGTTACCCAGTTTGGCAACACCCGGAAAGCCGCCGACCAGATTATTCTGATTTCGGTATTGGGGCATCAAATTGCCCCCAAATGGGATTTATTTATTTCCGGAACGTTCAATACGTTTTTTACGACAGGCTATCGCTACGAGAAACTCCCTGCCGACCAGGCCCGGCTCCGTGTATCTAATTTTTTCGCCCCGGCTCAACTCACACTTTCGGCCGGTATTGCCTACAAACCCAACGATTGGTTTGCTCTCCGGCTCAGCCCTCTCGCTCCACGCATCACGTTTCTGGCCGACCAGAGTGTGCGGGTGCGCGAATTGGCGAACGGTACGTTTGTTGCTGACCCTACCCAAAAAGCATACGGTGTCGAACCCGGAAAGAGCAGCCGAACCGAGTGGCTGGCGTTTCAGCTACAGGCAGCCCTTACTCGTAATTTGTCTGAAAATGTATCCATAAACGCTCGTTACCAACTCTTCACGGAGTATTCGCATTTGAATAACATCAACCACCGGCTCGACCTGATTATGACCGCGAAAGTTAGCCGGTATCTGAACACAACCTTTGGGCTAATTGCCCTGTATAACAAAGATTTCAGTTCAGAACTGCAAATTCAGCAGACGCTGGCAATTGGTCTCTCGTATAACATCAGCTCGTTCCGAAAGAAAAAAGACCCGCTCAAATCGACGGACCCGTTACCGGGCCGGTTTTGATTTGACTTTAAAGTTGCGTAAGTTGACTACCTGCTGTTACTTTTCTAACCCAAAACAAGTATCGTATGCTTCGTGAATTTCGTACATTCATCGCCCAGGGCAACGTGCTCGATTTAGCCGTTGGCATTATCATTGGCGCAGCCTTCACCAAAATTGTAAACTCGCTGGTTGAGGACATCCTAAATCCAATTGTTGGTTTGATTTTGGGAGGAGTAGACCTGACCCAATGGAAAGTAGTACTTAAAGAGGCCGTTGGTACGGCACCGGAGGTGGCCATCCGGTATGGTAATTTCCTGAATAACATCATTCAGTTTCTCATTGTGGCGTGGGTAATTTTTCTGCTTGTAAAAGCTGCCAACCGCGCCCGACTCTCTAATTCACTAACTCCCAAAGAGTAGCTTACCGATAGAAAAAATAATGAAAAGCCCTGGCCCATAGTCGGGGCTTCTGCATTTATGCGTTATTTTGCCAGTAGTATAGCTTTAGTATGTCTGTTCAGAGAATAGTTATTCTTGGGGGGGGCGAAAGTGGAGTTGGTGCGGCTCTGCTGGCGCAATCAAAAGGCTTCGACGTCTTTTTGTCGGATAAAGGTGCGTTAAAAGAAAGCTACCGGGCCACGCTTCAAACGGCAGGAATTCCTTTTGAAGAGGGACACCACACCGAAGAGCGGATTGTAGTTGCTACAGAAGTCATTAAAAGCCCCGGCATCCCCAATTCGGCGCCATTGGTTCAGAAACTGCGGGCGCAGGGAACGTCCGTCATTTCGGAAATTGAATTTGCCGCCCGCTACACAAACGCCAGGCTGATTGGTATAACGGGTAGCAACGGCAAAACCACGACCACGCTCCTGATTTATCACCTGCTTAAAACAGCCGGGTTTAATATTGGTTTGGCCGGAAATATAGGCGACAGTTTCGCCCAGCAGGTTATCGCCGACACATTCGATTATTACGTGCTTGAACTGAGCAGTTTTCAGTTAGACGATATGTATGACACGCACCTCGACGTAAGGGTGCTGCTCAACATTACACCCGACCATCTCGACCGCTACGGCTATGATTTTCAGAACTACGTAGCGTCAAAATTTCGGATTCTACAGAACGCCCGCCCCAGAGACAACTTTATTTTTTTCGCTGAAAGCCAGCCCATTCTGGACGAACTGGCTCACCGTGAACTTGTTATTACCAAGTTACCCATCTCATTGCAGGCACATGTTTCACCCGGTGGTTATCTGGCCAACGGGCAACTGATTGCCTACACTAAAGAACAGTCTTTTACGATTGAGCAAGCTGAAACACCGCTGCGTGGCCCGCACAATGCTATCAATATGCTGGCGGCTATTCTGGCGGCTCAGTCGGTGGGAGTTCCAAACGAAGCCATTACATCAGGTTTAAAGACGTTTCAAAATGCGGCTCACCGGCTCGAACCTGCCGGAACAATCAATGGTGTTCAGTTTATTAATGACTCGAAAGCCACGAATGTGGATTCCGTTTTTTATGCTCTGTCGAGTATGGATTCGCCCACCATCTGGATAGCCGGTGGGTTAGATAAAGGCAACGATTACAGCCAGTTAGACGAAGTAGTACGCCAGAAAGTGAAAGCGTTGATTTGCCTTGGCGTCGATAACCATAAATTAATCGAGTACTTCGGACCTAAAGTGCCGGTTATTTACGAAACGCAATCCGTTAGCGACGCCGTGCAAAAAGCATTAACATTAAGTCAGCCAAACGATATTGTGCTGCTATCACCCGCCTGCGCCAGTTTTGATCTGTTCAAAAACTACGAAGACCGGGGAAATCAATTTAAAGAAGCAGTCAAACGACTGATGACTGATAACTGATGTATGCGGTGTCTTTGCATACATCAGTTATCAGTCATCAGTCATCATTCAGAAAAACATGGCCCTGCGCGAGTGGATTCGTACACATCTTAAAGGCGACCGCCAAATCTGGCTGATTGTCCTGTATCTGTCGATTATGAGTGTGCTGGTTGTGTATAGCGCAACCGGCACAAAAGCGTTTCGGGAACTCGACGGCAACACCGAGATTTTTCTGTTCAAGCATGGAACGCTGCTGCTGGTTGGCATAGCCTGCACCTATTTTGCCCACAAAATTAACTACGTGTACTACGCCCGGCTGTCGAAATTTGGCCTGTGGCTATCGGTACCGTTGCTTTTATGGGCGTTTTTCAAAGGTGAAGCCCTCAATGATGCATCGCGCTGGGTCACCATCCCGATCATCAATCAGACATTCCAGCCATCCGATTTGGCCAAACTGGCCCTTATTTCCAACCTGGCGGCCATGCTGGCCAAACGGCAGCGTTTTATGAACGACCCCACTGTGTTGTTCAATCTTATTATCTGGATAGGGCTGATTTGTTCACTCATTATTCTGTCCAATACCTCAACGGCCCTATTGCTGGGGGCAACGTGCTTTTTGCTCATGTACATTGGCCGCGTGCCGGTTCGCTACTTAGGCTATATGATTGCCGTTTGTGTAGTGTTTGGCGGTATTGGTCTGGCATTAGGCCAACGGTTAGGAACGGCGGTTAACCGGGTCAAAAGTTTTTCTAATTCCGATACCATTGTTTATCAGGTCGAACAGTCTTACATCGCGCTGGCCAACGGTGGCGTAACAGGACAGGGGCCGGGCAACAGTCACCAGCGGAATACGCTGCCCAATCCCTTCTCCGACTTCATTTACGCCATTATTGTTGAGGAATACGGCTTACTCTTTGGCGGTATTCCGGTGGTGCTGGCTTACCTCTGGTTTTTGTGGCGAGGTATGAAAACACTCCAGAAAGCTACCCGACCGTTTGGGGGATTGCTGTCGGCAGGACTAACGTTCAGTATTGTTTTTCAGGCATTTGCCAGTATTTGCGTAGCCATTGGACTGGCCCCCGTAACAGGCCAGCCACTCCCTTTGTTAAGCATGGGCGGCACATCGCTCATTTTCACCGGCTTAGCTATAGGCATTGTCCTGAGTGTCAGCCGGGAAGAAGCCGACGAAAGTAAAATCTAAGTATGAAAGTCATCATCAGTGGGGGCGGAACCGGCGGACATATCTACCCGGCCATTGCCATTGCCAACGAATTGAAGGCCATCGACCCAACAACAGAAATCCTGTTTGTTGGGGCAGAAGGCAAGATGGAGATGGAAAAAGTGCCCCGCGCTGGTTACACCATTGTAGGTTTGCCGGTGGTGGGTATCAAACGGGAACTATCGCTGGCAAATCTGGGCTTCCCGCTCAAACTGGGGCGAAGTTTGTTGCGGGCGCGGCAAATCGTTCGCGATTTTCAGCCCGATGCTGCCGTGGGCGTAGGCGGTTATGCCAGCGGACCCCTGCTGCTGGCGGCATCGCTCAAAGGCATTCCGACCCTAATTCAGGAGCAAAACTCATACGCTGGCCTCACCAACAAAGTGCTGGCCCGCTGGGCAAAGCGTATTTGTGTTGCCTATCCCGGCATGGACGCATTTTTCCCCGCCGAGAAACTTAAACTGACAGGCAATCCGGTTCGCAGCGATATTCAGTTTGCCGGTGAGCAGGTGGAGGCTGGCCGGCAATTTTTCGGTTTGGAAGTCGCTCGTCCAACCCTATTAATTATTGGTGGCAGTCAGGGAGCACGAACCATAAACGAGAGTATGGAAGCGGGTTTGCCGCGTTTTATCGATGCGGGCGTTCAGGTAATTTGGCAAACAGGACCCGCTTTCATCGAGCGGGCGCGAACGGCTGTTGCTGCGGTGGGTTCCCGGTTACTTAACGCGTATGATTTTATTTACGAGATGGACAAAGCCTACGCCGTTGCCGATGTTGTTGTGTCGCGGGCGGGCGCCCTGTCCGTCTCTGAGTTGTGTTTGGTGGGGCGCCCGGCGATTCTGGTACCCTTTCCGGCAGCCGCCGAAGACCACCAAACTAAAAACGCCATGAGCTTAGTCGAAAATGGTGCGGCCTTGCTGGTCAACGACCGAACCGCCCGCGAAGAACTTATAACGGCTGCGTTGGACTTACTTAGCAATCCAGTTCAACAGCAGCAGTTGAGCCGTCAGATAAAAACATTAGCCAGGCCCAATGCCGCCCGCGACATTGCCGACGAAGTACGAAAACTAATAAAATGAGGAGGAAAAGGAGAAGCGGGACGAGTGGGAGGAAAGGGGAAAGAGCAGTAGTTTTTTATCCCACTTGTCCCGCTCCTCTCTTTCCTCCCACTCGTCCTTTTCAATTATGACCTTAGACAAGTTCAACTACATTTATTTTCTCGGTATTGGCGGTATCGGCATGAGCGCCCTGGCCCGATGGTTTCAGGTGAATGGTTATGAAGTAGCCGGTTACGATAAAACCCCAACTGCGCTAACCAACGCGCTGCAAGCCGAAGGCATGACCATTCATTTCAGTGAGGACATTGACCAGATACCGGCTGCGTTTCGGGAAAATCCGGCTCAAACATTAGTGATTTATACGCCCGCCGTGCCAAAAACCCATGCCGAATACATTTATTTCACCGAAAACGGCTTTTTGCTACAAAAACGCTCACAGGTGCTGGGGCTGCTGGCGGGCCAAATGACGACCGTTGGCGTGGCTGGCACTCACGGAAAGACCACAACCTCGTCGATGGTGGCCCATATTCTGCGCGATGCGGGAGTTAACTGTGCCGCTTTTCTGGGCGGCATTACCAATAACTATGGCACCAACTTCCTGCTCAACGAACCCACCGACGACCTTCGCTCGGTGGTGTGTGTGGTTGAAGCCGATGAATTTGACCGCTCCTTTCTAACGCTCTTTCCAACGTATGCTATTGTCACTTCAACCGATGCTGATCATTTAGATATTTACGGAGCGCATGATGCTGTACTTGAATCATTTGGTATATTCGTCAGCCAAATTGAAACAAACGGTGTCCTGTTCATGAAAAAAGGATTGTCGCTGACGGATAAGACAACAGCAACAGTTCGGCAGTATGCCCTGAAGGCTGGCGACTACTACAGCCAGAACCTGCGAATTGAGCAGGCTGCTTTCCTCTTCGATCTGGTTTACCCGCAAGGCATTATCGCCGATATTCACCTGACGGTTCCCGGATTTCATAACGTCGAAAATGCGGTGGCGGCCGGGGCTGTTGCGCTGGAGGTAGGCGTATCGCCAGAGGCTATTCAGTCTGCCCTGAATAGTTACCGGGGTGTTCGCCGACGCTTCGAGTACGTCCTCAAAACCGATTCGGCAGTGCTGATTGATGATTATGCTCATCACCCAGCCGAAGTGCAAGCCTTTTTGTCGTCGGTCAAAGCCCTTTATCCCGATCGCGAACTAACGGCGATATTTCAGCCGCACTTGTTCTCCCGCACCCGTGATTTTGCCGAGGGATTCGCCGAAAGCCTGTCGCTGGCCGACCATGTTCTTTTGTTGGATATCTACCCAGCCCGCGAATTGCCGATAGACGGCGTAACGTCGGATTTGATTTTTCAGGGCATACAATCGAAAACCAAACAAAAATGCACCAAAGCCGAGTTACCCGACGTTGTGCGAAACATGAGGCCTTCGTTGCTTGTCACTATTGGTGCCGGTGACATTGACCAGTTATTACCAACACTAAAAGATGCAGTAACATACCAATAGATAAAAATATCTGATAAACAATTTAGCTTATTTACAGATGTTTTCTACCTTTAATTCATCCAAAAAGTGGTTGTTCGCACTTGGCGGACTTTTAAGCTTGTTTGGTCTCATTGCGTTTACCGAAATTCGGCATGGACAGAAGCACGTTCGGGCGGTAGTTATCCAACTCGATCAGGTCGATGGTTATCGATTTCTGACCCGTCGGGACGTGATGGGCTATCTAACCAACGAAGGCGCTGATCCGATTCTTGGTATAAACTACGCAGAGGTCGATTTTCGGCGGCTGGAAAAAAGGTTGAAACACCATGGGTTAGTAAAAAATTGTCAGGTATCGCGTGACTTAACGGGCAATTTGCTCGTCGTGATTGAACAGCCTCGTCCGTTAGCCCGGCTGATGGCTTCCGTTGAGGGCGTGCGTCCGGTGTCCGGGCAGTATGTGAGTGAAGAAGGAAAGTTTTTTCCTGTATCCATGAACTATTCGGCCCGGGTTGTCTTATTAACAGGCAAATACTTTGCCAAAAATCGCTCCTTAGCGAACCAACGAAACCGGCCATTGCTGGATGTATTGAAAAAAATCCACGATGACCCATTTTGGCGGGCGCAAATCACCGAACTATCGGTGGACGAGCAGGGTGAGCTAACAATGTGGCCCCAAATAGGCAACCATCGAATTGAGTTTGGACCACCGACTGAAATAGAGGCAAAATTTAAAAAGTTAAAATTGGTCTATACGGACGTTTTACCGGCTAAAAGTTGGGACCACTACAGCCGGGTGAGTGTTCAGTACCGAAACCAAATAGTTTGCGAATGACAACAACGGGTATGGACGAGAAAATTGTAGTAGGATTGGACATTGGCAGCACCAAAGTGTGCGCCGTAGCTGGGCGGTTGATCCGGAATAATAAAGAGCACGAAACGCTCGAAGTGCTGGGTGTAGGCGAGACCAATCTGACCGACGGCGTTGTGAAAGGGTCCGTTGTTAATGTCAACAATACCGTGAATGCCATCCGGCGGGCGGTAGCAGAGGCATCAAACCAGTCGAACCTCAACATTCATTTGGTTAATGTCAGTTTTAGCGGGGCGCACGTTACATCGGCGAAGTCGAGTGGTAGTATTACCCGCTCATCGTCGGGCGATGAGGTGCAAATTGAAGACATCGACCACCTGCTGAATGACATGTACCGAACGTCTATTCCGGCTGATAAGGAAATCATTCACGTGCTGCCGATGGATTTTGTGGTCGATACAGAAACCAACGTAAATCAGCCCGTAGGGCGTAATGGCGTTAAACTCGGTGCTGATTTTCAACTAATCACCGCCCAGGCAAATGCCGCCCGTAACATTCGCAAGTGCATCACCCGGAACAACCTGCTCCAGGACACAATGATGCTGTCGGCCCTGGCTTCCGGGTTGGCCGTGCTGACGGATGAAGAAAAGTATGCGGGCGTTGCGTTGATTGACATTGGTGGCGGCACCACCGAGATGGCCATTTATTACCGGAACGTGCTGCGTCATGTGGCCGTGTTTCCGTGGGCGGGCAACAGCCTGACATCGGATATTCAGGCGGGCTGCAAAATTTTGCCTACCCAGGCTGAAATCCTCAAAAAGAAATTTGGCAGCGCCAATCCATCCGAATACAATCTCAACGAAGTAGTGGCCGTGCCGGGTTTAAGTAATCGCAAACCCAAAGATGTGCTATTGAAAAATGTAGCGGTCATTATTGAAGACCGCTTACGCGAAATTGCCGCACTGGTGCAGGCCGAAATTATTCGGTCGGGCTACGAGGGCAAACTGCTGGGTGGCATCGTACTAACGGGCGGCTCGGCGCTGATTCCGGGCGTTGAGCATATTTTTGGCCGCGTAACCAGTGTTGAGGAAGTCCGGGTTGGTTATCCCGAACATCTGGAACCAAACGGTCGTGCCGATTTAGTGGGCGACCCGGCCTATGCCACCGCTGTTGGTTTGGTATGGGCGGGCTATAAAACGATTGACAACCGCATCTCCTTTATTACGGACCCGAATCGGGCCATTTATAAAGATGATGAGCCGGTTGCACGGCCAATATATGGCGGAACAACGGGCGGCCATCGCCCCGAAAAACCCCAGCAGCCTCAGCAGGAAGAACCCGATAAAAAACAGGAAGAGGGTGGCCTGCTGGATTGGTTTCGGAAGCTTACCCGCCCCATTCGCGGTAACGAAACCGACCCGTATTAGCGGCTCGGCAAACCGGTTTTTGCCGGGTCAATAGCAGGAAATTCTTGTATAACGAATAGACATTACATACCCACACGATGAATAATCAGGGCTATAGATTCGAAACAGAGGCCGACGAAAACCCAATTATCATTAAGGTTGTTGGCGTGGGCGGCATGGGCGGAAATGCCGTTAAGCACATGGACAAATTAGACATGAAGGATGTCAGTTTTGCCGTGTGTAATACAGACCGTCAGGCCCTGATGAGCAACCCCGTGAAAACGAAGCTGCAACTGGGCGACGGTTTGGGCGCCGGAACTGAAGCCAAAGCGGGTGAAGATGCGGCCCGCGCTAGTATCGACGAAATTCGAAATCTGCTGGCTCCGCCCACTAAAATGGTGTTCATTACGGCGGGTATGGGCGGGGGCACCGGCACCGGCGCAGCACCGGTAGTGGCCGAAGTAGCCCGCGAGATGGGACTCCTGACGGTTGCCGTTGTGACGGCCCCTTACTGGTATGAAGGAACTGACAAGAAAGAACAGGCACGTGATGGGATTGAAAAGCTAAAGAAAAGCTGCGATACCGTGCTGGTTGTATTGAACGATAAGCTGGCTGAGTTATATAGCGAAGAGACATGGACCGAGGCTTATGCTCACGGCGACGATGTACTGGCCAATGCCGTGAAAAGCATTGCTGAAATTATTACAACCCAGGGCGACATTAATGCTGACTTTGCCGACGTGAAGAAAGTACTCGAACAGGCTGGGCAATCGGTGATGGGTTCGGCGGAGATAGCGGGCGAAGATCGGGCGCTGCGGGCCATCGAAGCCGCGCTGAACTCCCCGCTGCTCAACGACCATGATATTCGCGGAGCCAAACGAATTCTGCTGACGATTTCGTCGAGCAAACAGCACGCCATGAAGTTGAAAGAACAAATGGCGATTTCAGAACACGTTGCCAAGAAAATTCAGAGCGAAGCCCGAATGTTTAAGTTCGGCGCGATCACGGACGAAAATCTGGGCGAGAAGTTGCGCGTGACGATCATAGCGGCTGGTTTCGACGGGACATCTACGCTCATGGATCAGCTTGGAAGTTCAACCGATGCGGGTATAAAGCCTGTGGAGGAGAATGTGAAGGATGCCGAAAATGAGTTGCCGGAAGATAGCCTGAATCAGGAGGGAACATCAGAAGAGCTGGTTCTTGTCGACGCCAATGGCGACGAAATTAATCCCGAACCAGCCGGCATGAGCGTTAAATCGGATGACAAACAAACACCCACTGGCGGCTACAACGTAGGTACGACTACGATTCGGCCAGAAAACCCAACGACGGGCACCTTCATCGACGATGTACTTGACGAAAGTGTGTTGGTGCTGGATGAAGAAGAGCGCCCAAATGACGCCGACCTAATTAAGCGAACAGTAGAAATGTTTGTGAAAGGCCAGTATTTAGCGGCTGACCTTGACCGCCCAACGTTTGAACGGAACAAAACCATGCTCTACTCCCTGCCCCTGCTGTCGGAGCAGGAATTCATTCGCACGAAACTGAATGACTAACCGGAATCTGGCGATGCTACTGGCAGAGACTCCTATGGGTCTCTGCTTTTTTTGTCATTATGGAATTGACTCATACCGACGTTAAACAGACCTTACTGGCACTGGCCCAACCTGAACGGTCCATTCTTGTGGCTCGTTTTTTCAAAACGGGACTGGGTCAATATGGCGAAGGCGACCAGTTTTTAGGGCTTTCCATGCCCCAGCAACACCTTGTCGCAAAACAATACCAGAACCTGCCCCTCGCTGAAACGGAAAAATTAGTGCAGGATTCTTACCATGAATGCCGGATGACCGGACTACTGATTTGGGTGCATCAAACCCGAAAAGGCAATCCGGCGCAACAAGCGGCCATTCTGGAACGGTACTTAGGCAACCGGCAACACATCAACAACTGGGATTTGGTCGATGTCACCTGTCCGCATATTCTCGGTCGGGCGGTCATTTACGGGGATCGTTCCGTTCTTTACGAACTGGCCAGCCAGGCCTATCTCTGGGGCCAGCGCATAGCTATCGTCTCTACATTTGCCCTTATTCGGCTGGGGCAGTTTGCCGATACATTTGCCATCGCCGAACTGCTGCTGTCGCACAAACACGATCTGATTCATAAAGCAATTGGCTGGATGCTGCGCGAAGTAGGCAAGCGTAATGCTGACGCGCTGGAAGAGTTTCTGCACGACCATGTCCGGCAACTGCCACGCACAACCCTTCGTTACGCCATTGAGCGATTCGAACCAGCCCGTCGGCGCTATTATCTGGATTTATGAATGGCAAGGTCAGAACGCGTAGCCCACTGTCAGTTGCCAGAGCGTTGTTTTAGCCGTGAAACGAGCGTCGTTGCCGGGCGTACTGATACCCACCTGCGACAAATCGGAGAGGTTTCCCTCATAACGCGCGTCGAGTTGAAAGCCCAGCAAGGTCAGGCCGACGCCTGCCTGATATCCAAATACGGCTTGTTTGACCGTTTCGTCAATAGATTGTGACGTATATTGGTTTAGAGCACCTTTGAGGCTTTTATTTTCCGAAATGGTTAGCGAAGCCATCGGGCCAGCGTTCAGGCGAAGCGGACCAAGTCGAAAACCGATGAGTACGGGAACATCCAGCGTAGTGAGTCGTACATCGATCTGCTGGGTAGCCAGCCCCGACCGAATCAGGTCGAATGAGCCACCTTTGGCGGAAAAGAGGAGTTCAGGTTGAATAAAGAATTTCTGACCGAACCGAAAAAAAGCCCCGCCAACAATACCTGTGGTGTTTTTATTGTTATCCTGAAAAAAATCATACACAATTTGCCCGCCCGAAACAACCGGTATCCCACCCGGCCCGGTGAGTCGGGGCGTTTTTAACTCGAGCGTGTTAAGCTGGGAGAAATTAGCGCCAACCTTCACGCCGAATGTAAAGAACTTGCCCGTACCGCCAAATTGGGCGAAGCCAATGCTGGGTACGATGAGTAAAATCAGGACAAGTCGGTTCATGAGAAAGGAAGTTAATAAGTTTAGCAGCTACCCACGTCATTGTGTAAATCAGTTTATATCGGGTATCTACTATCCAGCATTACAACAGGTTAGAGAACGACTGAATTGGCACCCAGGCAAAACGCCCCGTCAGCTTAAAGCTGGCGGGGCGTCGGCAATCGTATACCCTAAATACGCTATCGCATCATCTTGTTCAATTTGCCCGATGACTGCATGGTGTTCATTTTCTTCATCATCTTACGCATTTCATCGAATTGCTTCAGCAAATTATTCACCTGCTGAATGCTCGTGCCACTGCCAGCCGCGATGCGTTTCTTACGACTTCCCTCAATGATGTCGGGGCGGCTACGCTCTTGGGGTGTCATCGAACTGATAATGGCTTCAATGGGCTTAAAGGAGTCGTTGTCGATGTCTAAATCCTTAATCATCTTGCCCATACCCGGAATCATACCGAGCAGGTCTTTAACGTTACCCATCTTTTTAATCTGCTGCAACTGCGACAGAAAGTCATCGAAGTCGAACTGATTCTTACGCATTTTAGCGTTGATGCGCTTGGCTTCGTCTTCATCAAACGCCTGCTGCGCCCGTTCCACCAGCGAAATCACATCGCCCATACCCAGAATCCGGCTCGCCATCCGGTCGGGGTAGAACACGTCGAGAGCTTCCATTTTCTCGCCCGTGCTAATGAATTTGATGGGTTTATTAACGACCGTTTTAATGGAAAGCGCGGCTCCGCCCCGCGCATCGCCATCGAGTTTAGTTAGCACTACCCCGTCAAAATTAAGCCGTTCGTTGAACGTTTTGGCCGTGTTGACTGCATCCTGCCCGGTCATCGAATCGACTACAAACAACGTTTCGGTAGGAGAAACGGCCCGCTTAACGGCTTCGATTTCCTGCATCATAACCTCGTCTACCGCCAAACGGCCCGCCGTGTCGATGATAACGATTTTCTTCCCGGTTTTGCGGGCTTCAGCAATACCGTTCTGTGCGATGACAACAGCGTTCTTGTTTTCCGGCTCCGAATACACCTCTACGCCAACCTGCTCGCCCAGCACTTTTAACTGGTCGATGGCCGCCGGACGGTAAATATCGGCGGCTACCAGCAGGACCGTCCGGCCCTGTTTTTTCAGATAGGAAGCCAGTTTGCCTGAAAAAGTGGTTTTACCAGATCCCTGCAAACCCGCGATCAGGATAACGGCTGGTTCGCCCTTGATGTTGATGCCCTGCGCTTCGCCCCCCATCAACTCGGTCAGTTCCTCCTGAACGATCTTGACAAACAACTGGCCCGGTTCAACTGAAATCAGCACTTTTCGGTCGAGCGCCTTATCCCGAATGCGGTCGGTAATGTCTTTGGCAACTTTGTAGTTAACGTCGGCATCGGTAAGTGCCCGGCGCACTTCTTTAATGGTTGCGGCAACATTAATTTCGGTAATGCGGCCCTGCCCTTTAAGGGTTTTAATGGCCTTATTCAGCTTATCCTGAAGATTCTCAAACATAGTAGTTTACAAACGATGGGACAAAGATAACAGTTTATAACGGGCAATAAGTGCCTGTAGACGAATTAGGCGTGGTTGCATAATCATAAAGATGAGACCATTTTTCTGTAGCAATTAACCATATCAATTTTTTGGCACTATAGTTGCTAAAGGAAAAATAGATACCTGTTTAATTTTTATTTTAATACAATTGCATGAGGCAATAATACTATTTCGTTATATTCGCAATGAATGCACCTCTTTGCATGGATTGCTGAATTGACCCAACAGTAATTCTAAACCAATTGCCTCATGAGAACTCTTTTGATGAAAAAAGCAGCAGGGTATGCAGCCACTGTCTCATTAATTGCCTGCCCGTTTGTAACGACGGTAACTGTCGCAATGCCCTCGCAACGGGCATTCACAACCACGCCAAGCCCTGGCACAGAAGCGGTCAAACGGGTAACTAATCCGGTTTTAGCTCGGAACACTACGGCTAAATCAGACAGGACACTCGCTGGCCCATTGCCCAAAGAGCCGAAACAACATGATAAGAAAACCATTGACCGATGCTGGAAACGCCTGATAACCATGATGCGTGAAGTAAGTCATTCTCACCGTACAACTACTAAATAGCAGCCTTATAAACCATCAAAATGCCCATCGGTTTTCACAATCGATGGGCATTTTGCTTGCGCTTTATGGCAGGCAAGAGTTAGACATAGTCAGCCGAAATTCTTTATTTACGTCGCAAAATCGGTAGGAACCTCACGCTGCGGACTTCTTTTAGGTAGCTGTCTCTCAAACAAATTAACCATGCCATTCCCGGTTCTCTTCGTCCTGACAGGTATGCTGCTGTCAGAGACCTTGTTTGCTCAGAAATCAGCCCCAATCAATGTGGCGACCTATAACATTCGCTACGACAACAAAAACGATGGCATCAATGCCTGGCCGAATCGGAAGGAAAATGTGAAAGCGCTCATTCGATTTCATGAATTTGACCTTTTCGGAACCCAGGAAGGGCTGCGAAATCAATTGGACGGTATTGCCGAACTGAACGAGTTTGCATTTTTGGGAGTTGGTCGCGATGATGGCAAAGAAGCGGGTGAACATTCGGCGATTTTCTACAAAAAAGAACGGTTTAAGGTGCTTGAGTCGGGCAATTTCTGGTTGAGCGAAACCCCCGACAAACCCGGCAAAGGCTGGGACGCGACTTGCTGTAACCGCATCTGTTCGTGGGCTAAGTTCAGCGATGTGAATACGAAAAAATCGTTTTACTTTTTCAGCGTTCACTTCGATCACCAGGGGGTTGAGGCCCGGCGGCAATCGGGAAAACTGATGGTGGCGAAACTAAAGGCGATCGCTAACAATGAACCGGTAATTCTGGTGGGCGACTTTAATTCAACCCCCGAAACCGAGCAAATCCAACACATTCAGACCGTTTTGAGCGACGCCCATCAAATTACGGCCCAGCCGCCTTATGGTCCTGAAGGTACGTTCAACGCCTTCAAATTCGATGCGCCGATGAAGGATCGCATCGACTACATCTTCGTAAGCAAGGGGTTCGATGTGTTGAAATACGGTGTCTTAACCGACGCCAACCAACAGCGCTACCCGTCCGACCATCAGCCGGTGGTGGCAACTGTGGTCATAAACTAATGAGTGGAGTCAGTTTTGAGAAACCGACTCCACTCATTCTTATTTGACCCTGACTTTGTGTGGTGCAAACCAAACATGACAAAGTTCCAGCACGACAAAACACTACTCCGACCGCGACGACGAAACTTTGGCTGCTGTCGATTTGTCTTTTTCGAGTTGCTTTTTAACGGCCTCCCGTTGATCGTCGCGCAGGGTTGGGTACTTGATGCCGAGTTGCTCTAAATAGGTTTTATACTTGCTGGGGTCGTAATAAAACGTTGATAATTTCGGCTTGAACTCCGCCATAATCTTCTTGTTCAGATAAATCGCTGGTTGCTCTTTGGGCGAAATTAGCGGTTCATACTTGATGTCTTTAGTTTGTTCGTCTTTGTAATAGGCCCACGCTTCTTTGATAATTTCGGGTTTTAGCAGCAAGTCCAGCAGCGTCATCGCTTCGGCTTTGGCCCCGTACACAACTCCTTTGTGGGCAATGGGTGTAGCCATTGAAATGGCATTGGCCCAGTGGTGCCCCGGCAGACCCGGAATGTTGCTGGGGTAGCGCAGCACGATTGTCGGCAGCGACCACGAAATATCGGCGATATCGTCGGAGCCACCACCCATGGGTGTCATGGTCTGGCCACCCATCATCACCACCGGTGCCGATGAAGTAGGCATCCCCATCGAATCTAATTTCACAGCCAGACCCTCAATTTTCGGGGCCTGTAACTCGATCTGCGAGGCCCGCGCCAAAAGCTGATCGTCATCTGACCAGGCTGGCAGGCCAACTTTTTTGATATTCTCATACATCGCAGCCGCAATGGGGCGGTTGGTATGCACGGGCCAGGCCGACCCCAGAATATCGTAGGTGAATTTAGTATCGGTCATCATCGCGGCTCCCTCCGCCATTTTTACGCCCGTTTCAAAAAGTTTCTTGATTTTGGGATAGGTCCGTTCGCGGAAGTAGTACCAAACGGCGGCTTTGGAAGGCACTACATTGGGTTGGTCGCCCCCATCCGAAATGACGTAATGCGAGCGTTGAGTAAGTTCGAGGTGTTCGCGCCGGAAATTCCAGCCAATGTTCATCAGTTCGACGGCATCCAGCGCACTCCGCCCACGCCAGGGCGCACCAGCCGCGTGGGCAGCCTGGCCTTCAAAATTAAACCGTACCGATACCAGACCGTTATTGCCATTGTCGCCCCACGACACGCCGAGGTTGTTACCCACATGGGTGAAAATGCAGGCATCGACATCTTTGAAATAACCGTCCCGAACGTAGAATGCTTTGGTGCCGACGAGTTCTTCGGCTACACCCGGCCAGAGCATGAGTGTACCCGGGATTTTCTCCCGCTCCATCAGTTTCTTCACCGCCAGCACCGCCACAATGTTGAGCGCCTGACCTGAGTTGTGCCCTTCGCCATGACCGGGAGCGCCTTCCACAATCGGGTCTTTGTAGGCTACGCCGGGTTTCTGGCTGGCTTTGGGAATGCAGTCGATATCGGAGCCGATAGCAATAAGTGGCTTGCCCGACCCCCAGGTAGCAATCCAGGCGGTGGGGATACCGGCAATGCCTTTCCTGACGGTGAAGCCTTCTTTTTCGAGCAAGCCCGTCAGGTAGTTAAACGACTCTTCTTCCTGGAAACCCAGTTCCGAGAAACTGAACAGCATGTCGTTTATTTGCTGCGCCATCACCTTATTGGTTTCAACGGAAGCCACCGCTTCGGCTTTCAGTTTGTCAATTCGGTTCGACGCCCGGTTGTCGGTAGGTTTTGCTTTTTTCGGCTGGCCAAACAGGACAGCAGGAAGCAATAGCAACCCAAGTAAAAGATTTGTACAGTATTTCATAAAAAATGCCAAATTTTATAGAGATAGACGAGCAGTTAAGTTGATAAATATAGGGCAAAAATGCGATTACCTATCTGATTTATCCTGAAAAAGAGCATCTGCAAGCAGTTATTTTCCGGCTCGTATGTCTGGCTAAAATCGGATTAGCCCAATAAATTACTTGATTTGGCCTATATCTTTAACGGAGGATAAGGATATTTCCCGGCACTTTATGCTTTTATGAAAAAGCGGATACATGCCCAAAACCATTTCATACATGAAATTAAACTGGAATCTTTTTCTGGGAACAAGCGTAGCAAACCGGTTTGTGATGTTGCCGTTCATGGTCTGCATTCTGGTTTTCAGCCGGGTACAGGTATTGGCTCAATCGTCCGTAAAGACAGAATCCTTATTTGATGGGAAAACCTTAACCGGCTGGAAAACGGTCGACCCGGCCCATGCGAACCTGTGGGTTGTGAAAGACAGCGTGATTTGGAGCGGTGACGGCCTGAAAAAGATACCGGAGAATACGTATTTGCATACGCTGAAAGAGTATGGTGATTTTGAATTCCGTTGTCTGTTTCGGTTGCATGGCGACCCCAAGACGGGGATGATCAACAGCGGAATTCAGTATCGTTCGGTCCTTGAGGGCGGTAAAATAGTTGGCTATCAGGCCGACATTGGCACTGGGTATTGGGGCGATATTTATGATGAACACCGGCGCGGCAAACTGGTTGGGGGCGATTTGAGTACCCTCAAACGGCTCCTAAAGGAAGATGGCTGGAATAGTTACATTATCCGCTGCAAAGGCAACCGGCACGAGCTGTATATCAATGGCGTCAAAACCGCTGATTACGTGGAGCAGGACCGCAAAATTCCCCAAAAAGGGGTCATTGCCGTTCAGATTCACAGCGGAGGTGTGGCCCAGGTGGAATTCCGGGACCTGACCATTTCCGAACTGTAGTTTTAATGTCGACAGGATTACAGGATTAACAGGATTTTCTTCCTCTTTCAATCCTGTTAATCCTGTAATCCTGTCGAAATTAAAACCTGCTGTCAATTATCATTCGCGTTAACCAATTTATGCTTATTCCTATGCACAAATTTCATTTGCTTGTAGCCTTTCTTAGTGTCATTTTCTTGGTAGCCCAAACGCACAGCAAGGCCCAGTCGTCCAAAACAAAGGTCGTTCAGGATACGGCAAAGGTTGACCGCGAGTATGCGCTGGAATCGACCATGCTGGGTTATTTTAGTAAGGATGGTGCCCGCAACCCTACCCTGCGGGCCAACAAAGGCGACCGGGTCCGCATTACCATTACCAACGGCGAGTTGATGACGCATGACATCGCCCTGGAAAAACTCGGCATCAAAAGCAAGACACTTCAGGAGAAGGGAACCAGTGCCAGCATCACTTTTACTGCCGATAAAACCGATACGTATTACTGCACGGTTCCGGGGCATCGGGCGGCCGGTATGGTCGGAAGTGTCGAGGTGGTGGAGGGCGCTATCTCCAATGCGATGATTGCCGGACAGCTACCCATGAAGATCGGACAACCGCTGAACCTGAATTTTGAGACGGGGACCCTGAAAGACTGGACCGCCACCGGAGAGGCTTTTACCAGCCCTCTTTTTAACGCAGACCCTTCGCCGGTTCATGAGAAAGAGATGAGTATTGGCTTTGCCGGGAAGTATTTTCTGAGCAGCGGGGGAACCACAAACTATAAATTAACCGGAACCTTAACGTCTGTGCCCTTTACTGTAACCCAACCCTTTGCCGCATTTCGGGTGTCGGGCGGGGCGTTGCAGGATACGCGCGTCGAACTCGTACAGGCAAGCACGGATAAGGTCATTTTTCATAGTACGGGGCAGGGTCGGGCCACGCTTCAGCCGGTTGTCGTTGATTTACAGCCTTACCTGAATCAGGAGATATTCATTCGGATCATCGACAACGAGACTGGCATTTCGCAGATTCCCTACATCCCGAATGATAAATGGGCGCACATCAATTTCGATGAATTTCTCTTTTATCCGACTCGCCCTGATTTTCCGAACGAGTTGAAGCAAAAAGACATTATCATCCTGCCGCCCTTAGACCCTGTGCTCAATGCCGGGCTTTCGGGTATCGAAGCGGCTAAAGCCATGACCCTGCCCAACGGGTTTAAAATCACGCTGGCAGCCGCCGAACCGGACATCATCCGTCCGATTTGTTTCACCACCGATTCGCGCGGTCGACTTTGGGTAGTGGAGGGGCACACCTACCCGGTTCCGGCGCCCGAAGGCCAGGGCCGCGACCGCATTCTGATCTTTGAAGATACCAATGGCGATGGAACACTGGACAAGCGGAAAGTCTTTATTGAGGGACTGAATCTGGTTAGCGGCATGGAAGTAGGTATGGGTGGCGTGTGGCTGGGTGCGGCCCCGTACCTGTGGTTTATTCCCGCCGATTTTACCAATGATAAACCCACGGGTCCGCCCCAAAAACTGCTCGACGGCTGGGGCACGCAGGATACCCACGAAACCCTGAACAGCCTGCGGTGGGGGCCTGATGGCTGGCTCTACGGCACCCACGGTGTGTTTACCCACTCCAACGTTGGCAAACCGGGCGCGCCCGATTCGGAACGGACCAAACTGAACGCCGGGGTATGGCGGTTTCACCCGACTACGCATCAGTTCGAGCTATTTGCCGAAGGCACCAGTAATCCCTGGGGGCTTGATTTCAATGACTACGGCCACGCCTTCATCACGGCCTGCGTCATTCCGCATATGTATCACATGATACAGGGCGGGCGCTATCAGCGGCAGGGTGGGAAACATTTCAACCCCTATACCTACGACGACATTAAAACCCACGCCGACCATGTTCACTGGGTGGGCGAACGAGGTCCTCATGCCGGTAATTTCCGGTCGGGGTCAGCGGGCGGTGGACACGCTCATGCCGGGGCCATGATTTATTTAGGTGGCGACAGTTGGCCGAAGGAGTACCGGAACGATATTTTCATGAACAACATCAATGGGGCCAAACTGAACCAGGATCACCCAACCCGGTCAGGATCGGGCTATATGGTCACTCACAAACCGGATTTTCTGGCCATGAACGATTCCTGGTCGCAGTGGCTGAATATGAAATACGACCCCAGCGGTTCGGTGTGGGCCATCGACTGGTACGACAAGAACCAGTGCCACAGCCCCAACCCCGACGTGCATAACAAAACGATGGGCCGGATTTTCAAGATCACGCATGATAATGACAAGTGGGTGCAAGTCGATTTGGCAAAGGCGTCGGATAAGGAACTGGTGAATTATCAACTCCATGCCAACGAATGGTATGTGCGGCAGGCCCGAACCCTGTTGCAGGAGCGCGGCCCGAATAAAAAAGTGCATAAAGCCTTAAAAGAAATTCTGGCCAAAAACCCGGATGCTACCCGTAAACTCCGGGCGTTATGGGCGCTTCATGTAACGAAAGGACTAACCGAAAACGAGTTGGCAGACTTGCTGGCCAACGAAAATGAATACGTCCGAAGCTGGGCCATTCAGCTATTGGCCGAAAACAAAACCGTTTCGCCGGAAACCCTGAAACGCTTCGCGGCTTTGGCGCAAACGGACAACTCTGCGCTTGTTCGGCTCTATTTAACCTCGGCCATGCTTCGGCTGGAACCCGCTCAGCGGTGGGATGTGCTGGATGCCCTCGTTCAGAAAGATGTAGACAAGGATGATCACAACCTGCCGCTGATGCTGTGGTATGCCGCCGAACCGCTGGCCGCTGTGGATATGAAACGAGCGCTGGCACTGGCCCAGAAATCAAAAATGCCAAAGCAGTTAACCTACACCATTCAGCGAATTGCTGCCATTGGTACCGACGATGCCAAAAAGCTGCTGAAAGAATTGAACGACCGCGTGGGCAAACTGGATCATTCGCACGAGAATCACGAGATACAAACGCTGATTGCTAAGGTGCTGGAGGAGTGAGGGTTTTGATCCGGGGGCGATGCCCCCGGATATCCATGTTCAACCTCTACAGGGTTAAAACTTGAAAGGCCATCACAAAATAACCCTGTAGGGGTTGGATACCATAACCGGGGGCATCGCCCTCGGATAACACCAACTACCATGAATACAAGCACAAATACGTACAATCAAGTTCTCTTAAATATCCTGCTTTGCTGCTGGCTGACAAACGCCTATTGCCAGGATAAGCCGCTGTTCAACATACGGCAACAGCAGGCCACAAATACGGCTGCAAAAGCGGATAATCCGGCCAAACCGGTTGTTCCGTCCAACGACTTTGTGAAGACGACAATAACCCGCGATTTCATATCCGAAGGCGTCGCCGTCGCCGATCTAAATAAAGATGGGCGCATGGACATTGTGGCCGGTTACTACTGGTTTGAAGCGCCCAACTGGACCCGGCACGAAATGGCCCCCTCCCGCGCATATGACCCCCGAAAGGAGTACAGCAATTCATTCCTGAACCTGGGTATGGATGTGAATCAGGATGGCTGGGATGATGTAGTGATTGTCGATTTTCCTGGAAAGCCCGGTTTCTGGTTTGAAAACCCTAAAAATCAGCAGGGGCGGTCCGCCGGTGCGGAATGGAAAAAACACATCCTTGCCGATTCAGTTGGCATCGCCAATGAGTCGCCGGGGTTTATTGATATAGATGGCGATGGCCGACTCGACATTCTCTGTGGGGATAAGGCCAAAAAGCAAATTGTCTGGTTAAAGTCCCCGACAAAACCCGGCGAAACGGACTGGAAGCGGTTTGCTCTCAGCCAGGAGAATGTGCCCGGCACCGAGATTTTCTCGCACGGAATTGGCTATGGCGATGTGAATAAGGATGGGTTTAACGATGTTGTGATTCGGGAAGGATGGTTTGAAGGAACCGCCAATAACAAATCCGGCAACTGGGTATTTCACCCGGCCAACTTAGGCGAACCCTGCTCCCACATGCAAGTGCTGGATGTGAATGGCGATGGCAAAAACGACGTTGTAAGCGCATCAGCGCATGCCCTCGGCGTCTGGTGGCATGAGCAGGTAGCTGATGAGTCGGGTAAAATCAATTTCAAAACTCACCTGATGAGCAACACCACGGCCCAAACCCACTCTTCTATCATGGCCGACCTAAACGGCGATGGCCGCAAAGACTACATTACTGGCAAGCGGTTTCTGGCTCATCATGGCCGCGACCCCGGCGACAGTGATCCGGCCATCCTGCTATGGCTTGAATTCACTCCCGGCAAGGAGCCCTATTACAAAGAACACATTATCGACAATGATTCCGGCGCTGGTCTCAATATTGTGGCGCAAGATATGAATGGCGATAAGCGGCCCGATATTGTTGTGGCTAATAAAAACGGTGTTTTTTTATTCGAGAATAAGATTAAGAAATAGAGTGCCTTGTTCTAAGCATTGACCTGCCAAATACCAGCGGAGTAGTGTGGCAAAGGAGTACCCATGTTTAGGCTATATTTATTACTTTTGCGGCCAGGTTTTCGTATCGTTTTCAATCGTTTATAACCAAGTCAAATGGAAAAAATTAAGGTAGCAAATCCGGTTGTCGAACTGGATGGTGACGAAATGACCCGTATTATCTGGAAGTTCATTAAAGACAAGCTGATTCTGCCCTACGTTGACGTTGATATTAAGTACTACGACCTCGGCATCGAATACCGCGACGAAACCAATGATCAGGTAACGATTGACGCGGCCAATGCCATTAAAGAATACGGTGTCGGAATCAAATGCGCCACCATCACCCCCGACGAAGACCGGGTGAAAGAGTTCAACCTCAAGCAGATGTGGAAGTCGCCCAACGGCACAATCCGCAACATTCTGGACGGTACGGTGTTCCGCGAACCCATTGTGATGAGCAATGTGCCCCGCTTAGTTACCAACTGGACGGCCCCCATCATTGTCGGTCGTCATGCCTTTGGCGACCAATACAAAGCGACGGATTTTTTAGTGCCGGGCGCGGGTAAACTGACCATGAAATTTGAGGGCGAAGACGGTACCATACAGGAATATGAAGTATTCAAGTTCAAAACATCGGGCGTAGCCATGGGCATGTACAACGTCGATGAATCCATCCGGGGTTTTGCCATGGCGTGCTTTAACATGGCTCAGCAAAAAGGCTGGCCGCTTTATCTCTCGACCAAAAACACGATTCTGAAAAAATACGACGGTCGCTTCAAAGACATCTTCCAGGAGATTTACGAAGGTCAGTTTAAAGCCAAAGGCGTTCACTACGAGCATCGCCTGATTGACGACATGGTAGCCTCGGCGCTGAAGTGGCACGGAAACTTCGTTTGGGCCTGCAAAAACTACGATGGCGACGTGCAATCCGATACAGTGGCGCAGGGCTTCGGGTCGCTGGGGCTGATGACGTCGGTGCTGGTTACGCCGGATGGCAATACAATGGAGGCCGAAGCCGCCCACGGTACGGTAACGCGCCACTACCGCGAATACCAGAAAGGCAACAAAACCTCGACCAACCCCATTGCCTCGATCTATGCCTGGACACGCGGCCTGGCGTTCCGGGGTAAACTCGATGGCAACCAGGACCTGATTGACTTCTGCACTGCGCTGGAACAAGTATGCGTGGAAACCGTAGAAAGTGGCAAGATGACCAAAGACCTGGCCCTATCGGCCTTCTCCAACGATACGACGTTAGTAGCTGGTGAGCATTATTTAAATACCGAAGATTTCCTCGAAGCGCTGGACGAGAATCTGAAAGCGAAACTGGTACAAGTGTAGAGTTAAACCATTTATTTGTTCAGACCTGTAAGGTTTTAAAAACCTTACAGGTCTTTTTGTTTTCTTTGTTCAAAAAAACTAACTCCATGAAAAAGCTCCTTACTCTACTCACCGTTTCCCTATTGCTTTCGGTAAGCGCATTTGCCAAACCACCCGTCAAAAAAATGAAAAACAACGCCGTTCAGCACATTGTGCTCTTTAAGTTCAAACCCGAAACTACTACCGAAAAAGTGAAAGAAATCGTGGCCGCGTTTGAGGCTTTGCCTTCCAAAATCAGCCAGATCAAAGGGTTTCAGTGGGGAACCAACAACAGCCCCGAAAAACTCAACAAGGGCCTGACGCACGCATTCATTCTGACGTTCGACTCCGAGAAAGACCGTGATGCTTACCTGCCCCACCCCGCCCACAAAGAGTTCGGCACCATCGTTGGCCCCTGGCTGGCCGAGGTGACGGTCGTAGATTTTACAAATCAGGGGAAGTAAAGCCGATTTCACTAAAAAACACAAAAAGGCTGTCATGGATATAGACAGCCTTTTTGTGTTTTTTAGTGAGTTGATTTATATCTAAGGTTATGTTAATGAACTTACATTAGAAAGCGGCTTTTTCGTTTTCGTTATATGGTCTTCAAAACGTCTTATTTCTAGAGAACGCTTATCCAAAATTACAGCTTCACATCTCTTTAAAGTAGCCTTATTAGAGACTGGTAGAGCCGACTGGTAATCACATTGATAACAAAGGCTCGATGCTTGAACTACCAAGGCAATCGGAATTAGGGAGGTTGGTCTAATAAAATTTCTTAGCAGTAAAATCAAGCCCAGCAAAATGGCTGGTATACTTAAAAGTTGACCCATATTAAGGCTCATGTTATCTTCAAAAGTAACTTGGTTTTCTTTGAAGAATTCCCAGACGAATCGTAGGCCAAACACCCAAACTAAGGAGATGCCTAACATACTCCCCGATGCTGCTTGGTTGCGGTAATTCTTCCAAGACCAGAATAGCCCTATAAATAAAATCAAGTAAGATAACGATTCATAAAGTTGGGTAGGATGGCGAGGTACTTGACTAAACTCATGATCTCTTAAGAAAATAAAAGCCCAGGGTACATCAGTCGGTTTACCAAAAATTTCGGAGTTCATTAGATTGCCAAATCGAATAAAGGCCCCTGTTAAAGCCGCCACGATGCAAATTCGATCACTAACCCATAAAAATGTTTGACCGCTAATTTGACTGGACTGACGACGTGAGTAAAGCCAAAGGCCAACAGTAATACCCAGTATACCCCCATGGCTAGCTAATCCACCATAAGGGGGAGTTATGATATATAACGGGTCTTGAATGAACATATAAGGTTCATAAAATAAAAAGTGCCCAAGTCTGGCCCCTAAAATCGTTGAGACAATCATGGTTATCAGTAACGAATCCGTATCGGCGAGGGGCTTCTTCTCAGTTCTAAAAATGTAGCTCATAATCTGAACACCAATCAAAAATCCAGTAGCGAACAGTAAGCCGTACCATCTCACGGGCCAAGAACCAATCCGAATGATTTCAGGATCAACGTTCCAGATAATGTATTGAAGCATATTTTCCTGTTGCATAAGTGCAATTATGTAAACCTGATAGCAGAAAATCAAAAATTCAGTACTTCTTTCACATTCGTGGTAAACCCAATCAGCACACGGTCGCGGGAGAGCGTCTCCGCAAAAGGGTTGGTTTCGGATTCCTGTCTCCTGCAATGATATAACAACCTGACAATCGATAATGTACTCAATATGCAGATGAGAGTTCGCCAGGCACAGCAAGCAAAATCTTCCGCATTATCCACGTTAAAAGTAGGTGGTATCGTCAGCGTGATAGCCTGCATGAGCGGTAGGCGTTTTTATCAAATATAAAGAAAACAGAAATCACAGATTCTTCTCCACAAAATCCGTCATCATCTGGTAAAGATGTAACCGTGTATTGCCCCCATAGATACCATGATTTCGGTTAGGATAATAGAACGACTGAAACTGCTTACCGGCGGCAATCAGGGCGTTCTCAAAGGCAATGGAATTCTGAAAATGGACATTGTCGTCGCCAGTGCCGTGAATGAGCAGATACGGCCCGCGTAGTTTGGCTGCGTGCGTAACCGGCGAGTTGTCGTCGTAACCGGCTGCGTTTTCCTGCGGGCGTTTTAGGTAGCGTTCGGTGTAAACGGTGTCGTAGAAGCGCCAGTTCGTAACGGGCGATACCGAGATGCCCGCTTTGAACACGTCGGCGCCAAGTGTCATGCAGAGAGCCGTCATGTAGCCGCCGTAACTCCAGCCCCAGATGCCCACACGGTTCGGATCAACATAGGGCAGGGTTTTCAGGTGCCGGGCAACGGCTATCTGGTCGTCGGTTTCGAGTTTACCCAATTGAGCGTAGGTAGCGGTGCGGAAAGCCGTCCCGCGCCCGCCGGTTCCACGCCCATCCACCGACACAATGATGTATCCTTTTTGAACCAGGGTTTGGTACCAGAAAAAATCGCGGGTGTCCCAGTCATTTTTAACCGTTTGCGAGCCGGGACCGCCATATACGAACATCAGTACCGGGTGCTTCGTTGTGCTATCCAAATTTGTCGGCGCAATCATCCAGCCATTCAGGAGCGTGCCGTCGGCTGCTTTAGTCTGAAAAAACTGCTTCGGCGCAATCGTGTAGGTCGCCAGCCGCGCTTTCAACACATCGTTCGATTCCAGAACGCGCCGATCCAGAGTGGCTTTTGTGTCGCGCAGGCTAACCGTTAGGGGTGCGCCAGCCGATGTGTGATAGAGCAGATACCAGGCAAAATCGGGGCTGAAATTGGCCTGATATGTACCGGATTGTGTGGTGAGCCGCTGTTTGTTCTGCCCATCTATCCCAACGCGATACAAGTGCCGTTCGAGCGGGGACACCTCCGTAGACGTAAAAAAAATCGTGCCCGTCTTCTCATCTATACCCGATACGGTGGCCACCTCAAAATTGCCCGACTGAGCCGTCGAACCGGTAATAGGCCGGATGAGTTTACCCCCCATGTCGTACAGATACAAATGCTTGTAGCCGTTGCGTTCGCTGCTCCAGATAAACGATTCGCCCGCGTTCAGATACGTCAGGTCGTCGGTGAATTCCAGGTCTACATACGTTGTGTTTGTTTCGCTCAGGACCGTTGTGGCCTGTCCGCTGGTGGCATTAACATGCAGCAGATCGAGTTTATTCTGCAGTCGATTCATCCGCCGAACTGAAAGCAGATTCGCGCTCTTCGTCCACTGAATGCGGGGCAGGTAGATGTCGTTCTCCATGCCAGCCTTCGCGTCTGTGGTTTGCGCCTGCACTTTTTTGCCGGTCAGAACATCAGCGATCCAAACCGTTACGAGTGAGTTAGCCTCACCTGCTTTAGGGTATTTGAACCGATATTCGACCGGATACAGACCGCCCCAAAGCTGCATGTCGTATTCGGGAACGCGGCTTTCATCAAACCGAATCCAGGCCACCCGTCTACTGTCGGGCGACCATTCAAAGGCCCGTGCCATGCTGAACTCTTCTTCATATACCCAATCCGCGCCACCGTTGATAATGGCATTGCGTTTACCATCGGTAGTTAGTTTAGTTTCTCGGCCGGTCGTTAGGTCGACAACAAACAGGTTATTGTCGCGCACAAACGCTACCCGTTTGCCATCGGGCGAGAAGGTAGCATATTGTTGTTTACCGCCTTTACTCAGGCGCGTGAGTTGCTTTGTTGTCAGGTCATAAACGTAAAACTCGGCTTTGCTCGACCGGCGATAGATTGCCTCTTCCTGCGTTGTCAGAAGTAATTTACGTTCATCTGCCGAGAGCTGATACCCGTCGATGTTGATTAACTGACCCTTTTCTGATGCTGTGGCCTGTCGCGGGTCGAAGAGTGTTTCAACGAGCGATCCAGTCGTTATGGTGTATTTATTAATTTTACCCCCATCGAGTGTCGTATAAAACCCGCCCTGTTTCATCCAGTTGACGCCAGCAACAGTACGCTGATTTAATACGGCCTGGTTAGTGCCCCAAATGTCATCGAGGGTAATCGGTTTAGGCGTCTGGCCAAAGGCCTGACTCATAAACAGAATCAGTAGACTAACAGGCAGAAAGCGAAGACTTGTCATGCGTATAACCAGATTTAGGTATTAAATATAACAACAGAGCGGTTCGCCGGTGCGACATTCAGAGCATAGAGTAGCCATTATCTCTAAATTCTGTGTATCGCACCGGCGAACCGCTCTGTTGTTTGTCAGCTTACTTTACGGTTTCGGCAGGAACGCTCCCTGGCAACAGGCCCTTCCGTTTCAGAAGCGCATCGGTAAAGCGCAGGTCGTTCTCACTCGTAAAAATGGAATACGGTAAATAAAGAAATTGCGCTTTAGCCAGTCCCTTCGTTACGGTTTTGGCAATCCAGTTGGCCTTTACGTTGTTCATGGCTTCGGCATTATCCAGGAACAGAATGTAGGCCTTTTTATCTTTGATAACACTATCAATCTGGCTCCATTTCAAAATGCCGCCTTCTTTGGCATTGATCCGCATCAGAATCTGGCGACTATCGATTTCATACACATACTTCTGAAAAAGTGCCTTGCTTTGCTCCATTTGGGCAATGCCCGTAATCTGCACGGCCCAGAACAGCACATATAGAATGGTCAGCAGCACAATGACGATGTACATCCAGTAATTCGGATAAACGCCCGTCAGGTTTAGCACAACGTTTAGCAGAATAAGCGCTAAAGGCACAAACGCCCACTTCCAGTTGTCTTTTACCCACTGCCGCAGGGCAATATTGATGTACGTTTTTTGATCTAACGCGTACTTTTTGGTCTTAACAATCATAACACCTCCACATGAAAGTGCAAAGATAAGGCGATTTGGCCTTAATGATGAATGATGAATTATGAATTGTCCGACGTGAAAGATTATCATTCATCATTCTCATCATTCCTTTCTAAAATGGAGGGCGTTGATAACGTACTGATGACTGGCCGATTGACGCATGAGTACGTATACGGCAAATTGCTGGCCGTTGGTTTCATACGTGCCGGTGCTGTAGCGTAGCCGATCTGATTTACCCCGGTAGATAAACTGGAAGCTATGGGGCGGATATTTGCGAAAGAAGGAGCGTAAAATCAGTTCGGCATGCGTGGCCTGCACCGCCTGAAACTCTACTTTTTCGGCATCAATTACTAATTCAATCGTTTTAGCAAACTGGGCAGATAACCGACCGGCATCACCACTTCGCAGCGATGACCCCACCGTTTGTGTAATGTCGCTCTCCGTAATTAATTTGCCAGGAAGCAGCCAGATGAACAAACCAACAAAAAAACAAACAAGAGTATGCATAGCCAAAGAAAGCGTAAACCACGTTGGCAGACCAAAGGCGAAAACTATGCCAACTAACGAGCCTTATCCGATTTTTCGTTGACTACGTGTTTTTTGCTCATCTTTACGCCCTCAACTTCGTTCTTCGATTCTTGCATGACTACCGCTCAACCGACCCTTATCCTGAATCCAGAGCAGATTCGTCAGAAAATCAGACGAATAGCGTTTCAGATTTACGAGAATAATTTTGAAGAGTCCGCTCTGCTACTGGCAGGTATTGCGGGCGAAGGCTATGTGCTGGCGCAGGCGTTGGCACGCGAATTGCAAACAATAGCCCCATTTACCGTAAACTTAAGTCAACTCAATTTTGACAAAGAGCAGATTGCTCAACCCGCTATTCAATCCAACCGCCCCGCAGCCAATTATACCGATATGGTCGTTATCGTTGTCGATGATGTGCTGTATACGGGCCGGACACTGGCGTTTAGTTTACAGCCGTTTCTTCTGGTGCCCGTCCGCAAATTACAGGTAGCTGTGCTGGTCGATCGCAACCATCCACGCTATCCGGTCGCTGCCGATTATAAAGGGTATGAACTAAGCACCACCCTGACCGAACACGTCGATGTGGTACTCAGTGATGAAAAGCGGATGGGGGTGTACCTGCGATAAGTCATCAGTCAAAAAAAGTCAATAGTCGTTAGTGGCTATTGACTTTTTTTGACTGATGACTCTTTTTTAGGCTTTCGTGCCCCGAATGAGGCCGATACCGGCGAAGAAAAAAATTCCCCCCAGAATAAGGTAAACAAACGAAGCCTGAGCAGCGCCCCCCTTCGTAAAATCGAGTCCTGCGTAAATAAGGCCCACTAAACCGAGTAGCGTGAGAATAATGCCGAAGATGCTTTTGACGTTCATACGTTAAGTTATTTATCGTGAATGCGTGTGTTTTTGATAGATAACTAACGCGAGTGAATACCTTCCCGCAAAAGCCCTGATTTTGTTCAGGTTATTATTCCAGCAACACCAGAATATCCTCCTTCGTCAGCGACTTCATGAAGTTATCTTCGGTTGTGATGAGACTCACGGCGAGTTGTTGTTTGGCCCGCTGCAGCGATAAGATTTTTTCTTCTACTGTATTTTTGGCAATGAATTTGTACGTAAAAACCGTTTTCTGCTGGCCAATGCGGTGCGCCCGGTCAACGGCCTGTGCTTCGATGGCCGGATTCCACCATGGATCGAGAATGAATACATAATCGGCGGCTGTCAGGTTATGCCCAAGCCCCCCCGCCTTCAATGAAATCAAAAAAAGTTTTACCGTATCGTCGGTTTGAAATAGTTCGACCTGGCTCTGACGGTCGGTGGTTGAGCCATCCAGATAAGCATATTTAATATTTTTCTCTTTTAAATACTGTCGGACAACCGTCAAGTGTTTGATAAACTGGCTGAACACCAGAATTTTATGGTTTTCAACCATTGCACTTTCGAGTCGCATCAACACATCGTCCAACTTACCCGAATCGCCCTCATACTCCGCATCGACCATGCGCGGATGGTTGGCAATCTGCCGCAGCTTCGTAAGCCCCTGCAACACAATCATCTGCGATTTAGCCATACCTTCCTCCTCGATTCGCTCCAGAATCAGGTTTCGGTAATACGATTTTGCCTCTTCATACTGAGTCGATTGCTCAGGCGTCATTTCCGAATACAGTATACTTTCGACTTTGGGTGGCAAATCGGTTGCTACCTGCGCCTTATTACGCCGGAGCATAAAGGGCTTAATCAATCCATAAAGACGACTGGTCTTGGCATCGTCGTGGCGTTTTTCAATAGGGACCTGAAATTCGTTGCGAAAAAAGGATTGGCTGCCCAGCAGGCCAGGATTAATAAACGACATCTGCGACCAGAGGTCCATCGTGCTGTTTTCGAGTGGCGTACCGGTCAGAATAAGCCGATGCGCCGTATTGAGCTGCATAACGGCTTTGGTGATGTGCGACGAAGGATTCTTGATGGCCTGCGACTCATCTAAAATGGTGTAATTGAACCGGTAGCTGCTCAACAGGTCAATGTCGATTCGGACAATGCCATAGGAGGTCAGAACCAGATCATACTCGTCAAATTGGGCCGTATTCTTATCCCGATACGTGCCCGTATACACCATCACCCGCAGATCGGGCGTGAACTTACGAGCTTCGAGTTCCCAGTTATAGAGCAGGGAGGTTGGCATAATCAGCAGGCTTGGCTCGGTGGTGCCGGCCTCTTTCTGGCTCTGTAGCATGGCCAGCGTCATCACTGTTTTACCCAGCCCCATATCGTCGGCTAAACAACCCCCAAAGCGATACTGCCGCAAAAAATTCATCCAGTCATAGCCAGCCTGCTGATAGGGGCGCAGTGTACCATTGAAGCGATTTGGCAACGAAAACCGTTCTATTTCATCAAAATCGCGCAGCCGTTCGAGCTTGCGGCTCATTACGGTTGTGGCCACATTGTCGCGCTCGAGTTCCTGCACCAGCGCGAGGTGATGTTTTTGCAGCACAAACCGGCCGTCGGTGTCAACGGGGTGTTCCAGAAAACTGAAGAGTTCGGAGTAGGTCGTGAACCAGGCTTCGGGAATAACGGCGATCTCGCCATTAGGGAGCGTGAATTCACGTTTTTTGTTCAGAATCAGCCGACATAGTTTCAGAAAGGGAATCTCAAACTCGCCAAAGCGGACGTTTGCATAAATATCGAACCAGTCGCGCCCTTCTTCAATCGAAACCTGAATACTGGAATAGCCCAGGAAATACCGCTTGGTATCCTGTGTATCCTGCCGGAGCAGAAAACCCGTTTCCTGAATTCGCTCGTTATTGGTCGATAACCAGGCAAACGCTTCAGCCTTGGGCAATGCCAGCCGCCCATGCCGCAGGTCGAGGCCCGTATCGCGCAGGAACGTCAGTTTCTGGCGTTCCTGCCGCTGATCCCGGCGAATTTTATGGAAAATGTACTCGTCGTTTTTCTTCTCTAAACTTACATTGGCCGACGGCCCAAAACTGTCAAAGCGAAACATAAAATCGCCGTATTGAAACGACAGATCAAAGACAATTCGCTGGCCGGTTTCTTCGCCCGCGGGCTGATAAGCTTTCGCTACCGAATCGGGGGAGTCTGCCTCGCCCTCAAACATCGGGACCGGCACGGGTCGGGTAGATGTACTCATTTCAGAAACGGTCAGCACCGGAACGGGTTCCAGCACTTCAGACCTGATCTCAAACCCTTTGGCATAAACATCGTATGCCGCAATGAGCTGAGTCACAAACCGTTCATAATACTGCTGTTCAATATTTCGGGGAATGACGATGTGGTTTTTCGTAAAAAAAGGCCGCAGTTTCCTGCCATCTACGTTTTTGCTGAAATGATAGAGCCGATTGCCAACCATCATGTAGGCTGGCTCATCGCATATCATGAGTGCGTCTTTAAACTGGAAATCCACCCGTTCGGTTTCGGCCGCCTGCCCGGTTTCTGCGGGCCGGGTCGGGTACCGGATTATCGGGAAGTAGTGGGTAGAGTCCGCATTTCTGACGAAGTGAAAATGCACCCGCGCGGGTTCGGGCATCCAGCTTATGGGCGACCAGGCCGGATTGCCATCATTGCCCATGATGTAAAAAGGCTTGCCGGGCATTAGGCCCATAATCTGGGCTTTTATGGTCTCCAGATACCCACAAATGGCTTCCTGAACAAGTTTATCGCCCTTCTGCGGGTCATATATTTTCAGGAAGAAATCGACGGCAGGCAGTTTTCGGGTATTAAACTTCTTGACAATCGTATCCTGATGAATGCTGTCGATGAGTTTTACTAACTCGAAATCACGTTCGTCCAATCCCTGAGCAAACTCGCCGACATTCTGCGTGGAGAGTGTTTGATTCTGCAAGGTAAGTTCGCCCCGGCTATTGCGCTGTACTACGAAAGCCTCGATCAGATAGCCCAGGAACTCATGATCCAGCAACGAATAAACGATTTGAAACGGCTGCAGGGGCGAGACTTTCATGGATGGGCTATGCCGTTCGGAACCAATCAATTGGGACTGGGTCGAACGCCGTGAAAAGTTGAACAATGACTACAGGGTGGATGGCTCTGTCAACAACTACTGAAAAAAGAATCACAAAACAGTCAGTATGAATGCTTTATGAGTAAGTCGCAGTTGTCAACGATTTCAAATATACGAACCAAAACAAAATGTGCAAGAAAGAATCTGACAAAATCCCTAAACGGCCGGAACGGCCTGGAAAAATGGGCTGCGTAGTCGAAAACACACGGGAAATGATTGCTTCCTGCCACACATACGGCCGAAATACACCTATTTACCTAAAGCCCACTTCCTAACTTTATCTGCTGATTTTAGTTGTATAAATCACCTATTATTCACCACACATATCCTCTATAACGCATGGACAGCCAGTCACTTAGTTCAGAACCAACTCAAAAAGGTTTCTTTGAGCGTTTTTCGTCGGCTGTGGCAAAAGCGACCGGTAGTTCAGCCTCTTTTATAGCCGCTTTTTTCACCGTAATCGTTTGGGCAGCTACAGGTCCTTTCTTTCATTATTCGGAAGGTTGGCAGCTTGTCATCAATACAGGCACAACCATCGTTACGTTCCTAATGGTTTTTCTGATTCAGAAAGCGCAGAATAAAGAGTCGATATCGGTACAGCTAAAGCTCAATGAGTTAATAGCCGCCACAAAAGGGGCCAGCAATCGGTTGGTTTCCGTCGAAAACCTGACCGAACAGGAATTGACAGTTTTACAGAATCATTACCAGACAATGGCCGAAATAACCCGTCAGGCATCCGACCTGCGGAAATCGCACTCGATCGAGGAAGCGATAAAAGAGTCTGCCGAAAAATTAGAGAATGAATCGGAGTCGGGACACACATTATGAACTGAAAACACCCTTCGTAAATCTGTCTATAAACAAAAAATGCGCTGATGATCAGCGCATTTTTTGTTCGTACCAGGAGCGGGTACAAAATAACTTTATAACTGCTTCTATTTCAAGGAGTTAAAATTAATGAGTAACAAATAGGAAACAAATTTCACAAGAGTAACAGAAAAAGATACTTTCTTTATAATATATTTTGGCAAACTACGGGAAAAATTATTTTAACGATCAACTAACAATGAAAGCTTTGAAAGTGAGCATTTTTAAAGTCATCCCCGTTTCTATTTCCGTTTGTGCAAAAGTGAGTTGACACTAATTGTGTGAGGTTGTTAATTCTTGATACTCATTAAAACTTTGCGGGAGCCGACCACCCTCCATTCTTAGCAACTTGCCAGATATGAGAGAGAGAGCCATCTTCACCAATATAAAATAGTTCAAGCCGTTTATCTTGGTTACTCCCAATTGCTATGCTTCCATGACGTTGGTTCTGAACGTTTATATGAAAAGATTGCTCTTCTGTCCATTGTGCTGGATTTTGAGTATTCTTAACGGTTTGCCATCGATGATATATATTATTATTAAGACCAACATAAAATAACTCAAGTCGACCATCTTCATTTTGTCCGATGACGATATCTTGAGCAAAATCATTATTCCCAAGTCGGTTCTCAGCACTCCATTGAGCTGGATTTTGAGTATTCTTGACAGTTTGCCACTTATGGTATAGTTCAGAATCCCTCCCAATATAGAATAGCTCGAGTCGACCATCTTGATTTTGTCCTACAGTCAAGAAGTTTGCAAAGTCATTATTCCCGAGTCTATTCTCAGCACTCCATTGAGCTGGATTTTGAGTATTCTTGACAGTTTGCCACCGATTGTATAATGCGCCTAAATCAAAATTATTAAGAAAAAATAATTCAAGCCGCCCATCTGCATTACTTCCTACTGTAAGATATCTGCCCTCAAGATCATTTAAAGCTAAAGCGATGAATTTTTGTTCACCACTCCATTCGTTCATTTTAGCATTTGGGATTGATTGCCATTTGTGGTAAAGTAGACCGTCATTAGCAACGTAGAATAACTCGAGTCGTTTATCTTGATTTTGTTTTACAACAATTGGTTGATAACTATTAAGATAAGCTCTCCCAATGTTAGTTAGTGCTTGGTCAGCACTCCATTGGACAGGATTTTGAGTATTCTTAACAGTTTGCCACTTATGGTATATAGCATCATCCGCACCAACATAAAATAGCTCAAGTCGACCATCTTGATTCTTTTCTACAACAATCTGTTTAGCACCTATAGTTGTATCTATTTGTGCAGGACCGGCCCATCCATTATTGGCCCTCGTTTGCCAAAAGTGAAAAATATGTGGAGACATACGATCTAATGAGCCTTCCTCCTCTTGAATAAAAAATACTTCTAACCGGCCATCTTGGTTACTAGCAGCAGTTACTTGATTTATGCGACTCATTGCTATATGAAATTTAAAGTATGTCAGCTAGAATGAACTACCATGATAATAATCGCAAAATATTAGACACTGATTTTAAAGGACTTATCGAACGGCAATATTTATTTTCAATGTAGCTATGCATCTATAGTGTACCCCATTCTCTGTACCACCGTTGGGCCAAACGAAATGGTTAGTTGATAGATTCATGTTGATTTCTTTCCCCTTTGTTCCCTTCCATCAGCACGACAGCCGGTGTTCGGTAACTTAATGATTGGTGGGGCCTTTGATGATTGTAATAGTGAAAGTACTTCGCTAAGCCTGCCCGTAACTCGCTGCCAGTTTGGTAGTTCCGCAAGTACACATCCTCATATTTCAAGGTTCGCCAAAAGCGTTCTACATAGATATTATCCAATGCCCGACCTTTCCCGTCCCAGCTAATTGCAACTTGGTGACCCTGTAAGACAGCAACAAAACCGTCGCTGGTGAACTGGCTTCCCTGATCAGAATTAAAAATCTCAGGCTTGCCCCACCGTTGTAAACTCTGCTCTAAAGCCGCCACGCACCAATCCGCGTCGAGCGTGTTGCTCAATTGCCAATGCAGCACGTAGCGACTATGCAAATCTAAGATGGCCATCACATAAAAAAAGCCTTTGGGCATAGGAATGTATGTAATGTCGGTTGCCCAAACCTGATGCGTATGACAGACTCTAAAGCCGCGCAACAGATAGCAAAAGCGTTGCCGGGGTACACCCGGTTTAGATAAATTCGGTTTAGGATATTGCGTTTCTAAGCCCATTAAAGCCCGTAAACGGCGGATTCGCTTAATGTTTATCGTCCAGCCTTCCTGCTTTAGAAGTACGACCAGGCGTCGGTGGCCCAAGTCGGGATGTTCCATATACCATGCGTCGAGTCGACGCATGATTTGCAACGTTTGGCCATCGACTGGTGCGGGCTGATAAGATAGCCCAGCTCGGCTAACGCTCAAGAGCCAACACTGCCGCCCAAGACTCAAACTGGTATGCGATTGCTCGATCATAGCGCGTCGTTGAGTCAAAGGTTGCTGGGCAATTTTTTTTTGAGCCAGGTCAACTCCATCTGAAGTCGCCCAATCTGCTCATATAAGGGGGCCGTCTGGTCAGGAGTAGACTTTTCTATGCCCTTTTGCTGCTCAAATACCTGAGCGGCAGCAGTCAGAAATGTTTGTTTCCAGGTTTGTAGCAACTGGGGATGTAGCTCATTTTCGCTGGCAATTTGGCTCAGGGTCTTTTCTTGGCGTAAGACCTCAAGGACTACTTTCGCTTTAAAAGCGGCAGTGAATTGACGACGGCTTTTTGCTTTCATGGTTGACTAAGTTAGCAACCATTCCGACAAGCTTAGGCGGTGGTACAAAAATTGGGGACCATTATAGTTCTCAGCGGTCCTCAGCGTCTCTTTGTTATGCTCTTTCTCCAGAGCATCTTTGGGACGCGGGTAGAGGTAGAGTTTCAGAAACTCATACTGTCGTTGCTCACCGTCCCAATTGTCTAAGTAGAGGCTGAGTTTACCGCTTGCTAACGGCTTTTTCCTGAGTTTGATAGCCATACCCTGTTTTGCCTTTGTTTGGATGTTGTAATCCAAGGGTAAACATACAAATAAGTTGCAAAAACGAGTAACAAATGAGTAACAAGAAACAACAAAACAAGGTCAAACCAACAGAAAACAGCAAAGGCCTAAAACAGTAAAAGCCCTGATAATCAGGGCTTTTACTTGACTCTTTGTTTCCCTTTTTAGAGGGGGTGGTACCAGGAGCGGGAGTCACACCTACTTAATTTGACTAATTGCCTCTTTCATTAAAAACCATCAATTATAGCCATTCTTAATGCTCAAAGCCACTATTTAGTTCTGTCAAAATTAAGTAGAGTATAGATAGATTAAAATAAATTAAGTAATTCCGTACACCGTTCCGTATACCTTCTTAACTTTGGTATACGGAAATAATCAACCGTTTACTGTGTATGGCCCGCACCTCTGATTCGCCCGTTACCTATTTGCTTCGCGATCCGAAAGCCAAAAGACCCACTCCGATTAATTGTATCGTCCGATTCGATAACCAGCGGGTTAACGTTGGAACACGCTTCAAAATACTATCTGCTCACTGGAACGCGAAGACCAGCCGCGTAAAAAATGTCGTCGATGCTACCGATAAAGACGAGATTAATCGGTTTCTAAGTGATCTGGAAGAGGTTATCAAACGCATTATTATTGATCTCAGGGCTGATCGGCAGTTGACCAAAGAAGCAGTCAGGCAACGAATCGACGCTTATTTAAAGCCAGCGCCTTCACTAGCCGCGCCAGCAGTCTCCACGTTATTTAGCTTCATTGCTGACTACATCGAGCGGGCGCCAAAACGGATTAATCCAGAAACCGGTAAGCATGTTAAGTATCGTACCATCCAGCGGTACAAAACCGCGTTCAATGGTCTTCGTGCGTTTGCTGATACCTATAAACGGGCGGTAGACTTCGATACCATCGACCTGGATTTTTATGAAGATTTTACCAGTTGGCTTACCTTCACTAAAGGCTATTCGGCCAATAATGTCGGCAAGTACATACAGATGCTGAAGTCATTTCTCAATGATGCAACCGCCCGGGGAATAACGGTGAGGCAGGATTATCGAAATAGAGCCTTCAAGGTAATTAGCGAGAATACGGATGCTATCTACCTAAGTGAAGTGGAACTACACAGGCTGATGAATATGGATTTAAGCCATAATCAGCGTTTAGAACGGGTTCGGGATCTGTTTCTGGTCGGATGCTATACGGGTTTACGATTCTCTGATTTGACAAACCTACGCCCCGAATACATCAACGATGGCTTCATTCGGATTGAGCAACAGAAGACCACTGATCGAGTTGTTATCCCCTGCCACCAGGTAGTAACGCTGATGCTCAACAAATACGAGGGAACCTTACCCCGCAGTATTTCCAACCAGAAGATGAATGACTATCTGAAAGAAGTTTGTCAGTTGGGTGGGCTTGATAGTTTGGAAAGTACATCACAGACCAAAGGAGGCAAGCGCGTGACAAAAATTCAAAAAAAATGGGAATTAGTCAGCACGCACACGGCCCGGAGATCATTTGCAACGAATATGTACTTATTAGGTATTCCGGCCATGACCATTATGCAGATTACCGGCCACCGCACAGAAAAAGCGTTCATGCGCTATATCAAACTTGACCGGGAGCAACACGCTAAAGTCATGGCTCTGCATTGGCAGAAGCAGTTGCAAGTAATGCCATTTACGATTGCCAGTTAAACACAAAAGCCCGCTACAGTCTGGACCACCGTAACGGGCAAAAAACTAACTTAATCAAGATGGAAACCACAAACGACGATCAAGGGTTCGACTTTTCTTCTGTATGGATGAATGATCCAGATGAAATTGCCAGAAGGTTAGTTGCAGACCCAAAACTATTTCAAAAATTACATCCTCAATATATTGAAGAACTTTGCGAGACACATAGGCAAAAGATAATTAACGATCCTATGTTTTACGTTGTTGATACCCGAAGATTTTTAGAGATGCTGCCCGCAAATATTGACGATGCAAAAAGAGGAGCAGACTCCACCAAACTTAGGAAGTTGAAGGTACTACAGGATAACATAGAATACATTTTATGCCCCAGCCCACCTATTCATCCGATAATTATTGAGTTCATTAATGAGCATGATGAGGAATTATATGACTACCTACTTATAGTACGGGAACTGATACGAAAAATAACTGATAATACTCCAACACAGGAGGCACCAACACCTAAAGCTGAAGAGGCACAGTATAAGACATTTGAGGAATTATTTATTTCTCCAGCTAACATAAATAAGTGCCTTGATGTGTTACGTGCTTACCGTCCTGAAAAACCAATACTTGGCGAAGGTACTAATTGGTTAGGTGGCCCAAATGCGAAGGCAGTACTGATAGCTTGGATAGAGCGAATGGAATCTATGAACCCCCAGAAGATTAACAAACTAAGCAATCGTAAACAATTAGTTGCTCTTTTAAACGCGTATTTCCCTGCCCTCAAAATGGGGATTTTTGCCCGTTCGTTTGATAACATCATAGATGCCGACATCAAAGACAAAATCACGGCAATGATGCCTGAATAAGTGCGAATGATGCGAATTTTGCATTCGTACATCATTCGCACTTGCAACCGCCCCCAGCCAGCAAACTTGCACCATGTTTTACGCCAAACAACGCGCAACATGGATATAATAGTTATGCCCGCTGAGCAAGTGCGGACAATGATGATCGAAGCGGCAAGCCTTGCCGTTAAGCACAATCTTCCCCCAGCACCATTATCCTCTAATTCGCCCGAACCTGTATCGCCCGAAGAACTCTGTAAGCGGCTGGAAATATCAAAGCCAACGGCCTGGGCATGGGAAAAGAAAGGTATTATTTGCGGCTATCACCTGGGAAATCGCAAGTACTTCATTTGGCAAGAGGTGATGTCTTCGCTTAAAAAGGCGGGTGAGTCAGCATGATCTCTCGCCCCACCTCCGCCCCTCTTCTTCACGATATCGCCCGAGAAATCCGAACCGTCGCTAAGATTTGGCACATCACCAAAACCGACGACGGGTTGCTTTTTCGTGCCGAAATGGGCCATCGCCAATTCCGAGTATTCGTCTCAAAACCGGGCCTCCCCGCGCTTGCTGAGGTCCCGGTGGAGAAGGGCAGCCCCGTTCATCTGGTCACTGACCTGCTTATACTCCGCCGTTGGCTTCGTGGCATTTGATCAACTATAGCTCTTACAAACCAGAACGGGCAGCCCACCCTCTACAGTACGGCTACCCATTCTAAAAACCTCTTCAAAACCGATGCAATTTATCCAGAATGAGCCAGTAACCCAAACTGAATTGCCTGTTTTTTCGTGGGCCAAAAATCACCACGATAAACAGTTCAAAGAGACAACTCCGGCTGAAGTATTTCAAGTTCTACGGGCGAAAAAAACCGAGGAACTTAGCGAAAAATTAGTACGCATACCTGAATCTGAGAGAATTAAATTCAGACTGGAAAACTTCCCCGTCGCGTACCCGAATTGCCAAACAACTGATGGGAAAAATGCTGATTCTTTCAGTGGGCTGGTATTCATTTTTATAGAAATTAATTCTGTCCGATTTCAGGAAGTCTATGCAGGACTGGCTCGTGATCCGAATGTTTTTCTACGTTTCACGAACTCGTTTCGCAACAAGCTTTACGTCTTACTTCTGGCTGAATATATTCCCCAGGATGTCGCCGAGTTTCACACGTATTTTAATGCTGCGGTGAACTACCTCCGTGGTCGATACCAACTGACAGATGAGGAACTGGCTTTAGTAAATGACAGCCCAACGGCACGTTGCTTTTTAGAATATGATGCTCAGGTTTGGTCAAACTTTTTTCCGGACCCGATCTGTATTGCTCAGACCACCGAGCGGGGCGGCACCGCTCCGAAGTTAAGTTCGAACAACTTGCTGGACGAGCTTCAAACGGAGCGGCAACAGGCCGAGCAGCAACAAGATGAACGAAAGCAGGTTATTGAGCAGCGTGACTCCAATCATTCCGAAGAATCACAACCAGGAACTGGTTCTTTGCAGGAAGAACTTGAGCAGGAGCGCAAAAAGGCAGAACAGCGTCAGGGAAAGGATGAAACTCAAACTATTTTCACAACCAATAGCTCGTTGATACTTGAGCAGATGCTGGCTGCCGTCGAAAAAGTTGATTTTCGGAAGGAATTAGCTATCACTGATCCAGAAGCCAAAGTGAAACAACCTGACACGCTGGTTATTGTAGCCAACCAGGTTCGCAAACTGGCGGAGAGTCGGCAGTGGGCAATAACGTTGCGAGAAGAAGTAATCTATCTGTATAATGGCCAGTATTGGCAGCCACTGGAGGAAAATCAGGTGAAACATTTCCTCTCCCAAGCCGCTGAAAAAATGGGCGTTCGCGCGGCTGACACGCAATATTACGAGTTCAAGGACCGACTTTACAAGCAACTTCTCTCATCTTCTTTTCACCCAATTTCCGAACTTGAAGAGGGCCGGGTTCTGGTAAACTTGAATAACGGCACGTTTGAAGTAAACCAAAATGGGGGGCGGCTTCGGGACTTTTGCAAAAAAGACTTTCTCCGCTATCAGCTTCCATTTAGCTACGACCCGGCGGCTGAGTGCCCCCGATTTCTGGCGTATTTGAACCGTGTTTTACCCGAAAAAGCACTACAGGATATTCTATCGGAATTTCTGGGGTACGTATTTCTTCGAGAGCCAAAACTGGAGAAATGCCTCGTCCTGTACGGTGTCGGCGCGAACGGTAAATCTGTGTTTTATGAAGTGTCATCGGCGCTGTTGGGCGCAGAAAACGTACTGACGTTCGGGTTAGCTCACTTCAAGCATGAGTATAACCGGGCCGCCTTATCCGGCAAGTTGCTCAATTACGGTTCAGAGTTGAACGCGGGGTTGGAAAATGACCTGTTCAAGCAGATTGTCAGCGTTGAACCACTCCAGGCGCGACTACCTTACGGCAAACCGTTTGTCATTCGTAACTACGCTAAGATGGCCTTCAATGCCAATGAATTACCACGCGATGCCGAGCATACGGAAGCGTTTTTTCGGCGGCTATTAATTGTGCCCTTCGACGTAATAATTCCGGAATCCGAACGCGACCCCGACCTGGCCAATTTTATTATCCGTCACGAACTGGCGGGTGTATTTAATTGGGTTCTCACAGGGCTGAATCGACTACTGAAACGTCGGGCATTTACCGAGAGTCCGGCGGTTCGATCGGCTGTTGAGCAGTACCGGAAGGAGTCGGACACGGTGGCCCTGTTCCTGGAAGAACAGGGCTATGTCCCATCGGCTGACGCACCTATCCCCTTAAAAAATTTCTACAGCGAATATCGAGCATTTTGCACGGATAACGGAAACCGGCCACTGAGCCAACAGAACTTTTCTACTCGTTTGCAGCGGCACTTAGGGTTCACAGTTAAGCGGCAAAGTGCCGGTAATGTGGTCTTCGCCAAGCTGACAGACCAGTCCGTTTAAAAAATCTTTTTTGTTTGCTCTGCATTGTCTACACGCTCTACATTTTTAAGGCTATGTCATAAGTAAAATGTAGATGATGTAGGGAATGCAGAGGTAAAATAAAAACTTATTTTATGAGCCAGCTATCTGACCAACTCGAAACGGACTATGGTACGGCCATTCTCGAAGAACTAATTGGTGAAAGTCTGACCCGCAAAGGCCAACCCGTGCGGCTCTTCGACCAGACCGCTAAAAGTGCCGAAGCCTATTATCCATCGGACGAACAGGGCAAAGCCTACGTACAGAATTTTCAGGAAGCCCGGCGGTGGTATCCCCTCACCGCCTGGATGGAAGCGCACGATCTGGATTGGAAAACCGCCGTTGAGGAACTGGCTTTGCGATACTTAGGTGAGGTCGCACTATCGGGTAAACGCAGCCATAAGGCCCGCCCCAGACCTGCTCTTGTTCCGGTCTTCAAGGCTCCGCCCAATTACCATGACCCGGCCTTAGTAACAGCAACATTGGGAAATTACGAGTGTAACAACATTGCCATTTACCTGCGCCGACTGCTGGGCACCCCAAACGCTGATGAACTGCTGAGTCGTTTCCGGGTCGGCACCTGCCCGGAAGGCATTGCCCCTGAGTGGCGAAGGTCAACCATCTACTGGCAGATTGACGAGCAGGGCCGCGTTCATTGCGGAAAGATTGTTTACCACAGTCCGGCAACCGGCAGGCGAATGAAGGAGAAAGGCTCCGACTTTGACCGCGTTTTCTGGTGGCACGACGTGCGGGCGATGCGGGATTTCAACCTGGTTCAATGCTTTTACGGACTCCATCAAATAGCCACCCAACCGATAACTAAACCCATTGCCCTTGTCGAGTCAGAAAAGACGGCCATCATCGCGACCGCCTTCGAGCCGGGATTTATCTGGCTGGCCTGCGGGGGACTAAGCCAACTTCATGCCGATAAATTCAAGCCGTTAGCAGGCAGGCAAATTGTCCTCTTCCCGGACCTGGGTGGCTTCAGTCAATGGCAGGCAAAAGCGGACGAGCTAAAGCGCATCGGCTGTCAGATCATCGTCTCGAAGGCGCTGGAAGGCAGGGCAACAAGTCTTGAACGATACGACGGCCTTGACATTGCTGACTTTCTGACCCGCTACCGCTGTCCCCATAGTGGCAGGGTGCTTAATGAAGTAGATGGCTATCCAAGTCTGTGGGACTGCGAACCGCAGAATCCTGTTCCAACCATCAAACCTATTTCACTCACCGATTACCTGAACCGAAATGATAAATTTTAACAACCACAACTACAGCCCCGACCAGATAGCTCAGATAGCAGTTGTGTAACAACGGCGATTAGCCGACCTACAACAACTCCCCCGGTGGAGCAACAGCCAGTTTGAGGAGGTGCTATTTTGCCTGCAAACCTGGGACGATAAGCACCAGCAATGGGCGCAGAACATCGAAGCCATTCAGGACCTGGCCTTCGAGGTGCGGGTGCCCGATGGCTACGCCCACAAATTGCAGCAGCTACTTCAACACTGGGCAACGACCAATCAACTCACCTAAACCAACACCCTGCCATACCCATTATTGAATCGACCCCAAATCATCAACTTTACCTGGATGATTTGGGGGGCGTATTGATACTCGTCCTGCACGACCAGCAGAGCGGTGATGTCTACTACACCCTGCCCAGCATGGCCCGCCTGCTGGATGCATTAGCATTGATGATACTCAATCAACCAATTACTCAAGCGTGATGTGGATGGGCCTGAAAGCCGCCGGATTAACGTAGAAGGTGTGATTGGCCTTGCCATAGGCGACCAGCCTGGCCCGCAGCAGTTCGGTCTTTGCCCGGGATATATTGGCCGAATGATGGCTGAAGAGCGTCCGCAGTTCGCGGGTCGGGCAATAACTAATACCCGTGCTGGCATCCACCCGGGCGGCAATAACCAGCAGGACCCGCAGGGCTGGGGGCGAGAGCGAAATCAGCAGGGTGAGCGTGTAGTCGTCGGGCTGGAACACTGAGCGGGCATAGGCTTTTTTCTCACCTATAAAGGGATTGGTGCTGTAGGTGGCATGGTCTCTCAGATTTCGCATGGTGTTCGAGGGCCAGAGGATGTCGCTGACGGTCAGGTGAATATAATTAAAAATCATAATATCCTCACTAAGTTATCGACGAGAGGCAGAAGGATAGCCATACCTACTAGATTATACCCCATCGCCCTAATTATCAGCCTTGGTTCTAACTCAACCGGAGATGGCGTAAAAACGGTTGCTTCTGTTCTGATGACTGTGGGAATTAGCGTTGGTATAAATGGGATTTATCTCCTGCCAAAAGCCAGTTGTCTGCCGTGGTCTGGCCGGGAAGGTTTGGCGACAGCATAGCCCCTAGACCCCTACCCGTAGTGGCTTCCTAAGACGGGTACCTGTAGAGGGACGTGTAAACTACCCCCCATAGGGGTGGATGCTGCCAGAGATAAACTGATTTATTAAAAGCATCTGCGTCTGGGACTATCCCCTCTGCTCCCTACCTGGCTGAAGCGTTTTTTTGTGCCCTCCTGCTGTTTTGCCAGCTTAGTTGAAAAGGGAGGTAAGGGCAGGTTATACTAGGCCGGTTGCTCTTGGGTCTTGGGATGGCATCAAGCTGGTCAGAGCGAAGTTAGAAAAAAAGGAGGTTTTCTTGAACGATTTCCAGCAGTAGCTGATATTAACACAACTCATTCAATGGTAACGAAATGACGAGTTCATTAAAAAGCAGTCGTTACCCTTTTGTTGGACGAAATGGCCAGTTGAGTAGGAGGGGAGCCTGTATGGATATAAACAGGTAATTGGCGTAAAGAAAACCCGACGCAACCTATACCAGAAACTTGACGAGGGGTTATTGAGCTATTTTTTGCTTAAAGGAAACGGAGCAGCCCTATCCTTGTAAAATCACTTGATTAACTTATATCATTTCTTAGGCTGATTCTGAAATAATCAGTACTGATGGCATAGAGCAGCAGGCTTTAATAGAATTGAGCTAACTACGAACTGTAGCAATCTATGGCAAAAAAGCGCATTTGACGGTTGCCGAGGTAATCGAAATAAAATTATTTAGTTATTTTTCTTAATAATTTAGGGATTCCTCCGCTTTGCTCTACTGTAGGGGTAGTAAGGCGAATCTGTATGGCGATCCTTGGTTTAAAGCAGTTCGATGACGGCCAATTGGTAAGCTTTCTTCAGGAGGGCAAAATTAGTGCTTTTGAAGAAATCTACCGGCGCTACTGCTACAAACTCTACTGCATTGCCTTTCATCAGACAGGTGTTCGGGAGGAGGCCGAAGAACTGGTTCAGGAAGTGTTCCTGAGCCTTTGGCACCGACGCTCAGCCGTGCAAATTCGTCACTTGGATTTATACCTGACGCTGGCCATTAAGAACCAGGTGTACGACTTCATTAAGGGTCAAATCAACATCCGAAAGTATCAGGAGTATCTTATCTTCCAGGAAATACAGCAGCATAGCAGCACCGACGATATTGTAAACGTGGCTGATCTTACCCAGGCCATCCAGATGGCATTGGCTCGTTTACCGGAAAAAAGTGCGGAGGTCTTCCGGCGGAGCCGTTTCGAGAATCAGTCCGTCCGGGAAATCGCCGATAGCCTGCACATGAGCGAAAAAGCCGTGGAGTACCACATTACCAAATCGCTCAAATTCCTGAAGGAAAATCTACAAGCCTACCTGACCGATAATTGACACCACTCAACCGCTGCGCCCCCATGACCCAACAGGAATTCAATATGTTGTCAAAAAAATATGTTGACTGCCAGGCGACCGAGGAGGAGGAAGCGCTCCTGCTAACCTGGCTGGCCGCCCAACCCAGTCGAACGGAAACGGGTCTGTCGGAACCGCAGAAACAAACGCTTCAACGACAACTCTGGCGTCGGATTCATCACCAGATCCAGCCCCGTATACTGGGGATGCCCACCCGCCAACTCGCCTGGCTGACGGGTGTAGCCGCTTGTGTAGTTCTCGGCTATTTTGGGTTGAAACAGGTTGTTTTGCCCCATACGTCCTCACCGTCAGTTGTCAATAATCGAATCAAAACCCCGTCGGGCATCGACATTCACAATACGACCCTGACCGAGCAGTCCGTCAAATTGAAAGATGGCACGCTGGTTTGGCTTAAACCCAACAGCAGTATTCTCTACGACAAATCATTCAACCTAACCAAACGAACCGTTTACCTGAAAGGAGAGGCTTTTTTTAAGGTTCATCGGGATACTAATCGCCCGTTCATTGTCCACGCCGGCACATTAGTCACGGAGGTTTTGGGAACAAGTTTCCGAATCAAACCCCGCCTGACGACGGGGGAAATCGAAGTAGCCGTCACGACGGGACGGGTCTCCGTCTACGCCCAGCAGCCCCGTTTGCGGGCCGAACGCAATGGCGTTATTTTAACCCCTAACCAACGAGCCACGTTTAATCTGGCTTCCCAGACGATTGTACCGGCCATCGTGGAGAAGCCGGTTCCGTTATTTTCGGCGGAAGTAGCCAAGCCGGACTTAATGTTTCAATCGGCCTCGTTGCAAACCGTGCTGAACACCCTGACGCAACGGTATGGTATTGACTTCATCGTGGTTAATCCCAAGGCCCGTACCTGCCAGATTACGGCTGATTTAACGGGTTTGCCGCTGTTTACCCAACTCGACCTGATCTGTAAATCCATTGAAGCGACCTATGAGCAACGGGGTACGGTTGTCTTCATCACCGGCGATGGCTGTTAACCAAGAAGCCAGCGGTGTTGGTAGCACCGCCGGCTTCACTGAGTGGTCCTGCTGCAAACGTTAATCCGTCAGCGAGACCGTGTTTTTCAATCTCCAATTAAAAAACAGGCGGGCCGCGCTCGGCTAAAGCTATGAAAAGACCCTTACCAATTGCTAACCCACTGTGGATGGCTATGAAAATTACCCTTTACCAACTTGTGCTGGGCCTGCTCTGTAGCAGCTTAGTACTGGCTCGTCCAGGTTTCGCCCAAGATGTGTTGAACCGAACGATATCGATAAAAGCGAATGGTCTTGAGCTTCGGGAAGTACTTCAGCAGATTGAGCGGCATGCCGATGTTCGATTCGTTTACAGCACGAAGATTCAGACGACCCAACGGGTAACCGTGCAGCTTACCAATCAGAAACTCTCGGTGGTATTGGCCGAGGTCCTTACGCCTATTTCTATTGGGTACGAGGTCGTTGAAAATCGAATACTGCTGAGAAGAGCAGTCCTCCAGCGTAGCTCTTTGCCCCCAACAGACATTACTCAGCCACAGGTAACATCGGCTGACCAAACCATCACCGGTACCGTCACCGATGAAAAAGGCGTCGGGCTGCCTGGTGTGAGTATCGTACTAAAAAATACCACCAAAGGAACGACAACCGAGCCGGACGGCAAATACCGAATCGACGTGCCTAACCGGAACGACGGCGCGGGAGAGACGACGCTGGTCTTCAGCTTTCTGGGGTACGTCTCGCAGGAAATTGTCGTGGGAAATCGGTCGGTTATTGATATTTCGCTGGCAACCGACTCCAAATCACTCGATGAAGTCGTGGTGACTGCCTTCGGTATTAAACGCGACCAAAAGGCCCTGGGCTATGCTGCCCAGAAAGTAGAGGGCGAGCAGCTTTCGGCGGTGGGCAACACCAACCTGCAAAACTCCCTACAAGGCAAGGCCGCCGGGGTGCAGGTGCGCCTTAGCAGCGGTATGCCGGGCCGGCCGGCATTGGTTAACATCCGAGGTTCGCGCTCGATTACCGGCTCCAACGAGCCGCTCTACGTCATCGATGGCCTGCCGGTGGCGGCGGGTAGCCGAAGCATTGATTTCAACCCCGCTGACGTAGAATCGGTGGACATCCTGAAGGGCGCAGCGGCTTCGGCGCTGTACGGGGTGAGGGCCTCCAACGGGGTGATTGTGATTACGACCAAAAGCGGAAAAAACGCCAGCCGAAAGCCGACGATTACGTTCGATTCCCAGATCGCCCAGGACCGGGTGAGTTTCCTACCCAAACTCCAGTACGAGTACGCCCAGGGTAACAACGACGTCTTCGATCAGAACGCCCTGTTTGCCTTTGGCCCGAAAATCAGTAGCCTCGGCACTTACACCAATTTGCTCGGCGAGCAGGAACAGGCGGCCTCATACCGCAACATGGACGACTTTTACGGCACAGGCACGACCTGGAACAATAACCTCGAAATCGCCCAGGGAGGGAGTTTCGGCAACTACGCCATCGGCCTGGGCCGTACCGACCAGACCGGCGTGATTGCTACCACTGGCCTGAAGCGCACCAACTTGAAATTCAACGGCCTCATGACGCCATTTGAAAAACTAAAAATCGGCTTGTCGCTCAACTACGCCGACATCAATGTCGATGATTTTCCCGACGAAGCGGGCAACACCGCCTTTTTCCGCACCGTGTACGAAACCCCGGCTTCGTACAACCTGGCGGGTAAACCCTTTGCCTCGCCGACGAATCCCTACCAGCAGATTTTCTTCCGGGCCGCCCAGAACAACCCGTACTGGATTCTGGCTAACAACTCGCGCAACATCCGAACCAACCGCACCTTCGGTAACCTGTTTCTGGAATACCAGCTTGCCCCCGGCCTGAAGGCCACCTATCGGGTAGGGCTGGATAATTTCAGCACTAAAACCGAGCGCTATGACGAACTAGGCACCGGCCCGACGGGCCGCACCACCCCGCCCAGCGGGGGGCAATTCATGCTGCAAAATCAGCAGGAAACTCAGCTCAATTCTAATTTTTTCCTAGCCTATGACAAAACCCTCAGCAAAGCCCTTTCGCTCAACTTTATCGTGGGCAATGAACTCTTCGACATCCGGCGATCGGGCAGTTCGACGAGCAGTTCCAACTTCGTGACGGGGGACTGGCCGAGCATCGCCAACGGCACCACCATCGTGTCCAGCAACAGCAACAATGCCCAACGAGTGGTGGGGTTTTACGGCAATGCTAACCTCGGCTTCCGCGAAATGCTCTACCTTACCCTCTCGGCCCGGAAGGATTATGCCTCCAACCTGCCCTCGGGGCGACGCTCGTTTCTGTACCCCTCGGCAGGGCTAAGTTTCGTAGTGACAGAGGCCGTTTCGTCACTTCGTAAGGTGTTCACCTTCGCCAAGATCCGGGCCAACTACGCCGAAGTAGGGCAATTGGGTCAGTTGTTTGTCAACGGTGTTGGGTACTCAGCGGCCAATCCGGGCTACCAGTTTCCGCTTAACGGTGTGGCGGGATTTCTGCCCAGCGGTACAAGCATTAGTTCGACGCTACGCCCCGAAAACACGCGCAGCGTTGAACTGGGCACCGAACTCCGGTTCCTGAAAAACCGCGTCAGCATCGATTACACTTACTTTCGGAGTTTGTCAGACGGGCAGATTTTCGGCATTCCGCTCGCTCCCTCCACAGGCTTTGGTAGCCAGGTGAGCAACGCGGGTAAGATGCTGTCGCGAGGGCACGAGGTGATGCTGCGGGTGACACCACTGAAAACCGCCGCGTTCAACTGGGACCTGAATGTCAATTTTTCGAAGTACAAAACTACGGTGGAAGCCCTCCCTGAGGGCCTGACCCGCATCCTGCTGGCCGACGCCAACGGGCAGGTGCAGTCGGTGGCCGAAAAAGGGCAGGTGTACCCTTCGTTCTACGGACGTCCCTACCAGCGCGACCCGGCTTCCGGCCAAATTGTCGTCAATTCCACGACCGGCATTCCGCTCCAAAATCCGGCGTTGCAGATTCTGGGAACGCCCAACCCCGATTTTGAAATCAATTTCATCAACACGTTCCGCTACCGCTCGCTCTCGCTTGGCTTCCAGGTGGATTGGCGCAAGGGCGGGTTGTTTTACTCGATGCTCCAGGCCGAATCGCGCACCAGGGGCCTGTCGGCGGAGACCCTCGACCGCGACGTGTCAGAGGTGATTCCGGGTAAAAAAGGCCGGTTCGTCAACAATCAGTTGGTCGTCGAGGGCGACAACGACATCGCCATCCGCAAACTCAATCCGTACTGGGCTGCGCTGTTCGTTATTCCCGAAGCCCAACTGGAAGATGCCTCGTTCGTACGCCTGCGGGAAGTCAACCTGACGTTCGACTTGCCTGGGACGCTCACCAAGAAAGTCGGCATGGCCGGGGCCAGCCTGTTTCTGACAGGCCGCAACCTGTTTCTAATGACGAAAACCTTCGTGGACCCCGAACTCAACATGACCAGCACCTTCGCCGGGTCAAGCGTGGGGAACTCAGTGGGGATCGAATGGTACCAGCAACCCCAGACCCGCAGCCTCGGTGGCGGCATCCGACTAAAGTTTTAACCTTCTTTCACGACTCTACTATGGAACCCAACCGATTTAATTCCGGGATAAAATGCCTCAGCCTCGGGATGTTGCTGGCGGTGTGCATGACGGCCTGTTCTGATAAGACCCTCAACGAAATCGACACCAACCCCAACATTATCACCGACGCCCCCCTAAACACAATTCTGCCCGCTTCACAGATGCTCGTATTTCAGCGGGTCGTCGGGCCGCTCTCCATCCAGAGCGGCTACCCCTCGGAGCAGACCAACTTTACGGGCATCAACACGGCCACCAAATTTCAGGTGGGCGGGGCGGCTACGTTCGGCGGTGGGGCTTGGACCAGCGGCTTCCAGGCCATCCGCTATTTCAACGACATCCGAAGCAAAGCTGAGGCCCAGAACCGGGTCGGTTACGGGGCTGTTGCCGACATTCTATCGGCCTATACGCTCTCGTTGCTTGTGGATGCCTTCGGCGACGTGCCCTACCGGGACGTGGCGCAGGAAGGGGTGCTCCAGCCCAAGTTTGAAAAGGCCCAGGACCTGTACGTCGAGATGCAGAAGCTCCTTGACACAGGCATTCAGAAGTGCGACCAGGCCACCACCGCCGCCAGCCGCCCGGGTAACGATGACCTGGTATTTAAAGGCAACATGGCGCTCTGGAAAAAAACGGCCTGGGGCCTGAAAGCCCGCCTTGCCAACCGGCTCAGCAACGTGAACCCCCAAGAATCGGCCCAGCAGGCCGTGTTGGCAGCGACCAACTCGTTCGCGGCCACGGAAGGATTTACCGTGACGAGCTACCAGACTAACCCCGAAAACGCCAACCCGGTTGCCAACAGCTTCATGAACGCTTCAACCTTCGTCATCGCCGACGGCATCGTGACGGCGATGAAATCGTTCCTTGACCCCGGCGAAGACGTGCTGGCCGACCCCCGAGCGAACATCTGGTTTACAAAAATCGGAGGGAAGGTGGTGACCCCGCCCACTAGCCGAGCCACTACCGACGTGACACTCAACGGCACGCTGTACTCCAAACCACTCTACCTGCAAAACCGCCCATCACCGCTGCCACTGCTGACCTACCCCGAGTTGAAATTTATCGAAGCCGAAGCCCAACTTCGGCTTGGTGACCGGGCGAAAGCCTACACTGCTTACGATGCGGCCGTCCGATCGGCCCTGAGCCAGGCGACCATCTTCAACGCGACCGTTGCGCTCACCACGGCGCAAATCAACGCGTACCTGGCCCGTCCGAAAGTATTGCCCGGTGCCGATAAGCTGACACTCAGGGACATCATCACTCAGAAGTACATTTTCCTGTTCTTATTTCAGAGCCAGGAAGCTTACAACGACGTGCGCCGAACGGGCCTGATTACCCTCAACGACCCCGAAGGCACAGCCAAGCGCTTCCCGTACCCGGTCGATGAGATTTCGCGCAACGCCAACGCTCCACAGCAATCCGACCAGAATACCGTGTACACCGACTTGGCGAGACTGTTCTGGGCGAAATTGTGAGGTCAAAACGACACGTTAAAGATTATGTGCAAAACACGATAGGTTGATAAAATGCCTGGATGAAGCGGCAGCTGCGGAGATAAAGGCTTTTCAATGTAGCCGCTTCATTTTTATCCGTATATAATCTTAAGCCAGTCGGCTCGATTCACGGAGAGTAGCCTAATACAAACCATGAAGGGCATGGAGTATTTATAACACAGGACGGCTTCGCACCCCTCTATTTCAAGCTACTTGATCTATTTTCAACAATGAGCAATCGTGAAACTATTTATTATTGGAAATGTGATCGCCAGTCAGTTTTGCAGCCGTTTCGCAACACAACTAAAGGAGGTCAGGAAGTTGATATTAATTCATCAGTTAGCACAGTATTAAATAAAGTTTTCGGATCAGTACCTTATTCATTTCGCCCATTAAATAGTCAGGGAAATCATATAACTTATATGATACAATCTGCTGGGGAAACATTTTTATTGAGAATAGAAAATGGTCCAGAAGGTGATAAATATATGGAAATTGAGACACTTATATTAGACATAGTAAGATCCGTTGGTGTACCAACACCAAAAGTTTATGAGTTTGATGTATCAAGAAGAAATGCCCCTTTCTCCTATCAGATTATGGAATACATCCATGCCAAAGATTTAAATATATTATGGAAAAATGAAAAAATAGATTTAAAAGATTTTGGATTTACTATCGGAAGCTATATTGCAAAGTGGCAGCAGATTCAACCCAGTGGGTTTGGTTTATTTAATCAGGAAATTCTATCGATTGAAAACTCGTTAATAGGACTTCATCGTACCTACCAGGATTATTTTATGTTAAATTGGAATAAGCACCTGGATTATTTATTAAAAAGCACATTTATTACTAAAGCTGATCATCACGAAATAAACTACTTGGTTGAAGTACATATGTCTTCTCTTCAACTTGCAAAAGGGGTGCTTGTTCACAAAGACTTAGCATTATGGAATATTCTCGGCACAGAGAGCACAGTAAAATCCTTCATTGATTGGGATGATGCGATTTCAGGCGATCCTACGGATGATATTTCCCTGCTAGCTTGTTTCCACTCCAGCGAATTTATAGACAATGTTTTAATGGGTTACAAATTCGTTAAAGATTTACCAGAGAATTTTTTAATTCGTTTTTGGTTGCATCTATTACGAAATATGATTGTAAAAGCCGTAATCAGGATCCACTTTGGATACTTTAACCGTGATCAGAGTTTTTTCTTAGTTGGCAGAGGTGAATCAGGAGAATCGTTGAAGAGTAGCACCAAAAGAAGGATTAAACTGGCTTGCGAGGGCTTGAAACATAAAGCAACGATTAGTAGCTTATGAACAATCAAAGCATACCAGAACAAAATCAAAGGCGGTTAGGCATGGGGACATGGCTCTCAATAGGGTCTCCAATTATTGCTGAACTTGTCTCCGCGTTTAATTTTGACTGGCTTGTAATCGATTTAGAGCACGGAATCACTACCGAATCATCTTTAATTTCGATTTTCCAGGCAATTCGAAATTTCGATATACGATTGGTAGTTAGAGTTCCATACGTAGACAGTGCCCTTATTAGTCGCGTGTTAGATTGGGGAGCTTCAGGAATTATGATACCTCATGTAGAGAGTCCATCTCAGGTAATTACGTGTCTAAATGCAATGAGATACCCACCATATGGCCAAAGAGGCTATTCGGGTAGTTCCAGGGTATATTCTTATGGAGTAAATAAGCCAAAAGACGTAAGAAATGTTGCGTTCCCATTGTTAGTGGTCCAAATAGAAAGTTATAAAGGAGTTGAACATTGCAACGCCATCGCTGAAGTGGAAGGTGTCGATGTACTTTTTGTTGGCCCATCGGATTTAGAATTGAGTTTACTTAGCCAATCTGATCAAAAAATTGGATACCAGGACGCCTTAAAAAAAGTAGTAGAATCAGCAAAAAATCATGAAAAACAGAGCGGCATATTAGTCTCAAATTTATCAGAAACAGAGCACTTTGTTCGGTTAGGATTTTCATGTTTAGCTGTTTCATCAGATATAGGTATTCTTCGAAATGGTTATCAATTAATAATTAATCAGTTGAACAGTATTCATGAATCAATGTAAATAACCATCCGATTCCGACAGAAGCCAATGAAAATAAATAGCGTCTTCGTTCCTTCAGTGTTTATTCTTTTTGCTGTTGTCGGCATTTCTCAAAGAAATCTTGAAAAAAAGATTCCAGAATACGATGAAGGTAAGGTGGAATTATTTCGTCAGTACTTATCGCTCAGGAAAAGCACTACTGCACCCCTATACAATGGGATTGTACTGCCCGAAGAATGGCCACCGAAGCATTTTTTGCCAGAATCCGAAGAACCTATGCCGGTGCCGTACCTGAAGAATCCACCCGCTGTGATTCCTATTGATGTGGGCAGGCAGTTATTTGTCGATGATTTTCTGGTGCAGAAAACCTCCCTTGTGCGCCGGTTTCACCAGGCTAAAAAGTTTGAAGGCAACCCTGTTTTCAGGCCGCAGAGCGCGGATGAAGTGGGGGGAACGGACGGAAAACGTTCGGTGGTCTATCTTCCTACTGGAGGCTTTTTTTATGACTGGGTCGAACAAACTTTCAAGATGTTTTACTCATCTGGTTGGTTGGGAGGCCTGGCGATGGCTACCAGTCAGGATTTGGTTCACTGGCAGCGGCCGGACTTAGGTCTGGCTGGTGGCAACCTGCTCCTGCCTAAAGGACCTGCCTACTCTGGCGAGAAGCTCGTCACGGCGGGCTCGAATAACAGCATCTGGCTGGACCTGGAAGCGGCTTCCCCCAAGGAGCGGCTCAAATACCTGACTTGCTGGATGCACGTGCCTGCCGACCAAAGGCCCCGCCATACCACCCACACCCTGCACGTGTCGGATGGCAGGAACTGGTCGAAGGCCCACCCCACAGGAAAGTATGGTGATTA